>JBCDAK010000035.1:0-30541 GCA_039185545.1 Actinomycetota bacterium | reverse complement strand
CTCGACGAGTGGGATCCGACCGAACTCCGGCGGCGAGTGGCCATGGTGTTCCAGCGAGCGCCTCTCTTCCCCGGCACGGTGCGCGACAACTTCCGGGTGGCACTGCCCGACGTCAGCGAGGATCGGGCTGCGCACGTGCTCGAGCACGTCGGGCTCCCCACCGAGATGATCGACCAGCCCGCCGATCGACTCAGCGGCGGCGAAGCCCAGCGGATGTGCTTCGCCCGTGCACTGTTGACCGACCCGGGAGTTCTGCTCGCCGACGAACCGACCGCTGCGCTCGACGTCGCCGCCCGCCACACGGTGGAGGACCTCGGCCTCGAGATCGCCGAGTCGGGCGTGCCGATCGTGTGGATCACACACGACACCGAGCAGCTCCGCCGACTCGCCGATCACGTGGTCGTGCTCGTCGACGGGGCGGTCACCGCGTTCGGACATCTCGACGAACTGGACGAGCACCCCGATCCGACGATCCGCGAACTCGTCGGAGCACCGGCGTGAACCGCGCCGACATCGGGTACCTCGGGCTCGCGGCATCCGGCATCCTCATCGCCGTCGCAGTCGCGATCTCGCTGTGGCGTCGACTCGGTGTCGAGCGCAGCATTCTCTGGGCGGCACTCCGGGCGCTCGTCCAGCTGCTGATCGTCGGCGTCGCTCTGCAGCTCGTGGTCGACGACGACGACCCCCTGATCCTCTCGTTCCTCTGGCTCCTCGTGATGCACCTGTTCGCGGCGTACACCACGTGGACCCGCGCCCGGCGTGAACGGTCGGTGTTCCTCCTTTCACTCGTGGCCTACGCGGCGTCGTCGGCGGTGACCCTGGGCGTGCTGTTCGGGTTCCAGGTCTACGAACTCGAGGGGCGCACGATCGTCCCGCTGGCCGGGATCGTGATCGGGAACTCGCTCTCGGCGACCGTCCTCGTGTCGAATCGGCTGTTCGATGCGGCGCACGAACGGCGAGCGGAGATCGAGGGCCGTCTGGCGCTCGGACTCACGGCCGGCGACGCGTTCGCTCCCGTCTTGCGCGAGTCGTTGCGCACGGCCCTGGTCCCCCAGATCGAGACGACGAAAGCGGTCGGGATCATCGCCCTGCCCGGAGCGATGGTCGGGCTGATCCTCGCCGGGACCGACCCCGCCGACGCGGTGCAGGTCCAGGTGTCGGTGATGTACCTGGTGCTGGGCGGCGTCGCCACGACCACGGCGGTGATGAGCCTCGGCATCTCCCGCCGACTCTTCACCCCGGCCCAACAGCTCCGCCGGCCCGACTCGTGAGTGATGTTCCGTCGAGCCCGGGACTCGACGGAACATCACGGTCCGCGCGTCCCAGGACGGATCCGGACACCTCGGTCGACGGGGACCCGACCTACGGTGCCC
This sequence comes from Actinomycetota bacterium, assembly GCA_039185545.1. Taxonomy (GTDB): domain Bacteria; phylum Actinomycetota; class Acidimicrobiia; order Acidimicrobiales; family Ilumatobacteraceae; genus Ilumatobacter_A. The sequence continues at coordinate 29,168 of JBCDAK010000035.1, read as the reverse complement.
GCATGGCCCGTTTCCTCGTGTCCGATCTCGATCCGATCGACGGCTACAAGCTCATGACCGGCCTGATCGTGCCGCGTCCGATCGGGTGGATCGGCTCACGCAGCGGCGACGGCGTCGACAACCTCGCGCCCTACTCCTTCTTCAACGGTGTCGCCGCGTCTCCGCCCACGGTGATGTTCGCACCGACGGGCCAACCCGGCGCTCGGAAGGACACCCTCGCCAACGTGCGCGAGACCGGCGTGTTCACGGTCAACATCGTGAATCACGAGCTCGGACCCGCGATGAACGAGAGCGCCGGTTCACATCCTGCCGACGTGAGCGAGTTCGAGGTGGTCGGACTCACGGTCAAGGAAGCGGAGGCGATCGATGCGCCGGCGGTCGCCGAGGCTCCGGCGCGGTTCGAGTGCCAGGTCATGAAGACGGTCGACATCGGCGGACCGCCGATGGGTTCGACGGTGGTGTTCGGCGAGGTGCTCGCGTTCGACGTCCGTGACGATCTGCTCGACGGGACGCGCGTCGACCAGCTCGCGCTCGACGCGATCGGGCGCCACGTCGGCAACGCGTACAGCCGGGCCAACCAGCTCTACGACATGAACCGTCCCGACTGACGCACGCCGGCTCGGACGTCCGAGACTCGACCTGGGCGAAAGCGGACAGTGTCCGGATCTGGCCCGGGCGGACACGGACAGGCCCGGGCGGAAACGGACAGTGTCCGCTTCGTGTGGCGCGTCAGCTTTCGCCGGTGGCCTCGGTGAGCTGGTCGACCGCCGAGGGGACCATGGTCGTGTAGAGGAGCCGGGCGCCGGGGAACCGGCCGACCTCGGCGGCGAGTGCGGGAACGTCGACCTGGTCGGCGAGGATCACCACCGCCGAGCGACCCGGTGCGACGGCCTCCTTGAACCAGTCGACCCACTCGTCGGGAATCCCGAGGTCGACCACCTTCGCGGTCACCGCTCCGGCCCCGGCACCGACTCCGATCCCGGCGAGCCATCCGACGGGCCCGCCAACGAGGAGCCCGATCAGACCGGTCCACACCGCCCCGGAGAAGGCCGCTCGGCCCGGGGTCGGATCGATCGTCTCGACCACTCGAACGTCGCCCTCCATCGACTTCGTGACGGTGACCGCGTCCTTCAGCTGCAACGCCCCCTTCTGCCGCAACCCGCCGACGGCGAGCAGGAACTCCTGTCCCCGGATCTTCGTCTCGAACGAGACGCCGATGATGACCGGCGCGTCGGGATCGGACACCTCGGCCGGTGCCACACCCGTCGCGAGCGAAGGATCGGGCGGAGCGAACGGTGATGGATCGGGGGCGGACGAGGAGTCGTCGGACATCACGCCTGAGTACCACGTCTCGCACCAGTCCGTCCCCGCGGACGCATCGTTCTCACGACCTCGTGGGACAATTCCTGCCGTCGTCGGGAACCGGTCGTCTCCCGACGACGTCCAACGACCATGAAGCGCCGACTGATCCCCGCTCTTCTCTCGTTCGGTCTCCTCGCCGGGGCCTGCACGGCCGACGATCCCGACCCGGTCGGCGGCGGCGACACCGAGGACCCCGACGAGGACCCCGACGACGAGTCGGACGACGACGGCTCGGACGACCCGGCCGACGACTCCGATGGCGACGACACGACCACCGGTCCGATCGGGTTCGGTCCGGCGTCGCTGACCCGGTTCGACGAGTGCGCCGCCTTCCTCGACCACGTTCGCACCACCGGTGCCGAGATGGTCGGCCCCTACGGCTTCGACGGCGGCGGGTTCATCGGGATCCCCGAGCCGATGGACGCCATGGTCGAGGAGGAGGCGATGGACGAGGCCGAGAGCGACGACTCGGGCGCCGTCGACTTCCCGGCGTCCACCGAGGCAGCGAGCGGCGAGGTTGGCCGGACCACCTCCGGCGCCTCGGGCGACGACGGTGGCGGTGATGGCGACCGCACGTTCTCCGAGACCAACGTCCAGGTCGAGGGTGTCGACGAGCCCGACATCGTCAAGACCGACGGTGTTCGGATCCTTGCGATCGCCGGTGAACAGCTCCACTACGTCGACATCACGGGTGACGGGTCGACCGGCCGGCTGCGTGGATCGGTGGCGCTGTCCGACCCCGATGCTGGGGTCTACACCTACGGTCAGGAGATCTTCCTGGCGGGCGACCGGGCCTTCGTGATCGCCCGTACCGACGGCGCCACCGTGTTCGCCACCGATGCTGCGACCACGTCGGCCGTCGACGGCGGCGACGCCGAGGCCGACCTCGTCGAGCCGCTCCCGACGGAACCGTTCCCCGGTCAGTACTGGGGGCCGAGCACGTCGATCATCGAGGTCGACCTGTCGAACCCCGACGTTCCCGCCGTCGTGAACCGGCTCGACGTGCAGGGTCACTACATCTCGGGGCGATCGATCGGATCGACCGCTCGCATCGCGATCACCTCCCCGCCGCAGGACCTCGGCTTCCTGTTCCCCTCGGGACCCGGCACCGAGGACGCCGCCGAGGAGTTCAACCGGCAGCTCGTGCTCGAGTCGACCGCCGACCAGTGGATCCCCGACTACGCCCTCACCACGTCCGACGGATCGATCGAGCGCGGCGAGCTGACCGACTGCACCAACGTCCACGCACCGGTCGAGTTCTCCGGCTTCGACATGCTCTCGGTCGTCACCGTCGATCTCGGCGGACCGCTCACGTCTCCGGCCGAGGCCACCAGCTCGGTGATGGCACAGGGCGACACCGTGTACGCCAATGAGGACCGGTTCTACATCTCCACCAACGTGTGGATCCCGCCGACGCTCGACGAGCAGCAGCGCGGCGACTGGGAAGAGCAGTACGAGACGGCGATCCACCGCTTCTCGATCGCCGGTGACGGGCCCGCCGTGTACGAAGCGTCGGGATCGGTCGAGGGTCACCTCCTCAACCAGTTCTCGATGAACGATCGCGACGGCACGTTCTTCGTCGCGACCACCGAGGGCACCCCGTGGGGCGTCCAGCCCGACACCGACAACCAGATCATCGCCCTCCAGGTCGACGGCGACCGGCTGGTCGAGGTCGGCAAGGTCGAGGATCTCGGACTCGAGGGCGAGCGCATCTTCTCGGTGCGCTACGTCGGGGACCTCGCCTATCTGGTCACGTTCCGCCAGACCGATCCGTTCTACGTGGTCGATCTCGCCGACCCGACGAACATGATCGTGCGGGGCGAGCTCAAGATTCCGGGCTTCTCGTCGTACCTCCACCCGATCTCCGACGACCTCGTCATCGGGGTCGGACAGGACGCCACCGAGGAGGGGTTCGTGACGGGAACGAAGGTCTCGCTGTTCGACGTGAGCGACCTCGACGACCCGATCGAGCGCGATGTCTGGACGCTGCCCAATGCTCAGAGCGACGCGGAGTTCGATCACCGCGCCTTCCTGTGGTGGGCGCCCACCAACACGGCCGTCCTCCCGCTCACCACCTGGAGCGACGGTTTCACCGGTGCGGTGGTGCTCGACGTCGTCGACGGTCAGCTGGTGGAGCGTGGCCGGATCAGCCAGGTCGATCCGACCAGCGAGCAGATCGGCGCGACCGACTGCCGTGTGATCGACGTCGACGGGATCCAACTCACCCAGGACGACGGCGACGCCTTCTGGGTGCTCGAGGAGTTCGCGTTCAGCGGCGCTCAGTTGCAGCTGTGCGGTGCGAACGACGTCGGTGGTGCCGTCGGCCACTTCTGCGACGTGATCCCGGTCGACGAGTTCGCCGACTGGTGGGGTCTCGGCCAGCAGGAAGCCCAGACGATCCTCGACGCCGTCGGTGTCGACGAGGGCGACGAGCGCATCGAGTGGTGCTGGCAGGACGGCGGCATCGACTGGAACAAGCAGATCCGTCGCACTCTCGTGATCGAGGGGTCGCTGTGGACGCTGTCGAACAGCGCCCTGCAGTCGAACGATCTCGGCTCGCTCGATCAGCAGACCCGCATCGACCTCCCGTTCTGAGCGTCGACCGTGCCCAGCCTGGTCGCCCGCCCCGGTTCCTGGTCCGAGGCGGGCGATCCGCGTCTGGGCGGGTCGTCGGTTCAGGCGCGGATGATGTCCGCGTCGATCTCGACGAGCTGGTCGGTGAAGCCGAGCAGGTGAGCACCGAGCAGCGTGGCCGGTGGAACGTCACCGCCGAACCAGTCGCGGACCGCTACCCAGGCGTTCAGCAGGTTCTCGTGCTCGCCGACCACGTGCACGGTGAGGCGGTGGACGTCGGCCACGGCGAATCCGTTCACCTCGACGACGGTGCGGAGGTTGTCGAGACAGCGCCGGGCCTGTGCGCCCGGGTCGCCCACGTGCAGGATCCCGCCGTCGGAGTCGGTCGGGACCTGTCCGGCCACGAACAACCGGTCACCGACTCGGTCGGCGTATCGATATCCGGGCGTGTCCGACAGTCCCGCCGCCATCTCTGCGGCGTTGCGTTCCTCGCTCATGCGACGGACCGTACCGACGTCCGCGTCAGCGCATCCGCCCGGTCCGGCGACATGCGCTGACGTGACGACCTGGCGCCCGAGTTCACGGCAGCACATCCCGCGGGACCGACAGGATGCGCTGACCGGGCGGTGCAGCGTCGGGCGGCGCGGGTCGTCAGGCGTGGTGGCACGCGACGACGTGGGTCGGATCGTCGGGGAGTGGCCGGAGCTCGGGCATCGTCGTCGCGCAGATCTCGGTGGCCATGGGGCACCGGGTTCGGAAACGGCAACCCGACGGTGGGTCGATCGGCGACGGCAACTCACCGGAGATCAACTCCTCGGCCGGCGGCAGGTCGAGCTGGTCGCCGGGAATCGAGGCGAGGAGAGCCCGCGTGTACGGGTGCGTCGGCGAGTCGTAGAGGCGATCGGAGTCGGCGACCTCGCAGACGGTCCCGAGGTACATCACCATCACCCGGTCGCTGATGTTCTTCACGACGGCGAGGTCGTGACTGACGAAGAGCATCGTGAGGCCGAACTGACGCTTCAGCTGCTGCAGCAGGTTGAGGATCTGCGCCTGGACCGACACGTCGAGCGCCGACACGGGTTCGTCGAGCAGCAACACGTCGGGTTCCATCACGAGCGCCCGGGCGATGCAGATGCGCTGGCACTGACCGCCGGAGAACTCGTGCGGGCGCCGCTCGAGCACAGCCTCGTCGCCGAGGCCGACAGCGTCGAGGACCGTCGAGATCCGCTCGGCCACGTCGTCGTCGATGTCGACGTCCCAGATCGACAGGCCCTCGCGGACGATGTCGCGGACCCGGCGACTCGGATTCAGCGACGAGACCGGGTCCTGGAAGATCATCTGCATCGACCGCCGGGCCTGACGGAGGTCGGTGCCGTGCAGCTTCGAGAGCTCCATCCCGTCGAGTTGGATCGTCCCGGACGTGACGGGCTCGAGCCGCATGATCGCCCGCGCCGTCGTGGTCTTGCCGCAGCCCGACTCACCGACGACGCCGAGTGTCTCACCGCGTCGCAGATCGAGGCTCACACCCGACACCGCGTGCACCACCGACTTGCGCGGCCCGGGAAACTCGACGACCAGGTCGAGCACGGTCAACACCGCGTCGTCGCGCAGGTGCGCGTGTCCCCGGCCCGCCATCAGCGATCCCCCGTCCCGACGGTGACGGGCACCGGGTGGTGACAGCGAAACGCATGGGCGGTCCGATCGAAGTCGTCGACGGTCGCAGCGCCGATCAACTCGGGTGCGACGGTCCGACACCGCTCGTCGGCCGCATCGCAGCGCGCAGCGAATCTGCACCCGGACGGAGGATCGAGCAGCGACGGCGGCGACCCGTCGATCACCGCGAGTTCGGAGTGACTCGGCAGCGCGAGGTCGGGCATCGACTTCATCAGCGCCACGGTGTACCGGTGCCGCGGGGAGCGGAAGATCTTGTCGGTCGGACCGACCTCGACGATCTGCCCGCCGTAGACGATGGCCACACGGTCGGTGAACCCGCGCACCACGGCGAGGTCGTGGGTGACGAGCACCATCGCCATCTTGCGTCGGGTGCGCTGCTCGTCGAGCAGGCGGAGGATCTGGTCCTGCACCGTGACGTCGAGCGCCGTCGTCGGCTCGTCGGCGAGCAGCAGGTCGGGTTCGTTGGCCAGCGCGATCGCAATCGTCACGCGCTGACGCATCCCTCCGGACAACTGATGGGGATACTCCCGCATCCGCCGGTCGGGCGCCGGGATGCCGACCTGACGGAGCAGGTCCCGAGCCCTCGCCCGAGCGGGCCCCGGCGCCGCCACCCCGTGGAACACGATCGGCTCGACGATCTGATCGCCGATTCGCCGGACCGGATTGAGGGCGCTCAGTGGATTCTGCGACACCATTCCGACCCGAGTGCCGAGCGTCTTGCGCACCACCCCGTCATCGGCTCGGAGCATGTCGACACCCGTCACGTCGACGGTGCCGGACCGCGTCACGTCGGCGAGCGAGAACGCGCCGACGATCGAACGCAGGATCATCGTCTTGCCCGACCCCGACTCGCCGACGACACCCAGCGACTCACCGGGAGCGACGTCGAACGTGACGCCGTCGACGGCTGTGACTTCGCCATTGGGCGTGTGCAGGGTCGTGCGCAGGTCGGCCACGTGCAGTGTCGCGTCACCGACTCGCGGCCGGTGCTCACCGATCGTCGTCAGCCGGCGCTGGGTCGCCACCTCGCGCGGCGAGTACAGCTGACGGATCTGATCGCCTGCGAGGTTGAACGCGAGGATCGTGAGGAACATCACCGTCGCCGGGATGAGGGCGACGTGGCCGTGTCGGTCGATGTCGCCCGCACCCTCGGAGATGAGCTGACCCCACGTGAGCTCGTCGAGTGACAGTCCGACGAAGGCGAGACCGCCCTCAGCGACGATCACGAGTGCGAATCCGATGAACGCGAACGACGCGACCGGCATCGCGATGTTCGGCGCGAGCTCGTTCCAGAGCACCCGGCGATTGGTCGCACCCATCGACTCGGCCGCGTCGACGAACTCCCGCTCCGACAGTGCGAACGACGCACCCCGGACGATCCGCGCGTACGCCGGGATCGACGTGACGGTGAAGAGCACGATGAACACGACCATCGAGTTGCCGTAGGTGGCGCGCACCGCGACGAGGAGGACGAGCCCGGGGAACGCGAGGGCGATGTCGACGAGCAGCGCCACGACGGCGTCGACCCGACCGCGCAGATAGCCGGCAGTGGTGCCGATCGCCGCGCCGACCGTGGCGGCGAGGACCGTGACCGACAGCCCGAGGACCAGCGCCGGCCGCGCTCCGGCCACGACCCGCGAGAAGAGGTCACGGCCCTGCCCGTCGCCGCCGAACCACGCGTTCCGGCCCGGCCCCTCGAAGCGTTCGACCTCGCGGGTCCGGATCCCCAACTCCTCGGGATCGCGGATCGGGAGCAGGTCGCCGAACACCGCCGCAACGACGATCAGCCCGATCCACACCAACGACAGCCAGAACGCCAGGCCGAGTCGACGTCCGGTCTCGACCATCACCGGATCGGAGCCCGATTCGGCGGCGTCGACCGCCTCCGCGCCGGTCTTGACACCGGTGGGTCCGGGCTCAACGAGCGCCATGGCGGATCCTCGGATCGAGAACGGTGTAGAGGACGTCGACGACGAAGTTCACGACGACGTAGGCCACGGTGAGAATGGCGACGATCGCGGCGACGACCGCGAAGTCGTTGAGGATGACCGACTGGATCGCGAGACGGCCGATGCCGTTGATGGCGAACAGCACCTCGATGATGAGTGCGCCTCCGATGAGCCCGGCGACGTTCAGGCCGATCGCCGTCGTGAGGTTGAGCGAGGACGGCCGCAACACGTGGCGCCACATCACCCGTCGGTCGCTGAGCCCGCGCGCCTGGGCGAGCATCACGTAGTCCTCCTGCAGGGTGTCGATGAGGTCACTGCGGAGCAACCGCAGGTAGACGGCCACGAGGTTGAGCGCGAGCGTGATGCTCGGCAGGAGCATCTGGCGGAGGTTGCCGAACGGATCGGAGAAGATGCTCGGCAGATCGTCGACGATGGTGGGGAACCAGCCGAGCTGCACCCCGAACAGGAACGACAGGTAGATCCCGAGCACGAACGACGGCAGCGCGAGCAGCCCGAAGGCACTCGTCGACCCGAGTCGATCGATCCACCCGCCGGGCCGGCGGGCCGAGGCGATGGCCAGCGGCACGGCGATGGCGATCGCGATGATCTCGGCCAGGATCATCAGCTCGAGCGTCTTCGGCAACGCCTCGCTGATGAGGTCCCAACTGGTGAACCCGTCGAGCACGATCGAGTCGCCGAAGTCGAGCTGGAACGCATCGACGAGCCACCGCAGGTAGCGGACGAGGAACGGGTCGTCGAGGCCCAGCTCGGCGCGGATCGCCGCCACGTTCTCGGGAGTCGCGTTGAGACCCGCCTTCACCTCGGCGATGTCGACCGGTGCCCGATCGAGCAGGAAGAAGGTGAAGAACGTGACGACGACGAACACGATCGCGAGACGGCCGAACCGCCGCAGGATCAACATCGCCGGGTCAGCGCACTCGGTTCACGTCGTCGGACCGACCGGCATCCCTCACTGCTCGAGCCAGACGCCGGTCCAGGAGAAGAAACTTCCGTCGGTCATCGGCAGCGAGGGTGAGCCGTCGGGCAGCACGCCAGGCGTACCGATGCCGTTGAGTTCGGGGATGGTGACCGCTGCTTCGATGCCGTTCAGGTGGTCGACCCAGAGCATCGGCACCTCGTCGGCGAGCGCCTGGAGGAACTGCCCGTATCCCTCGACCCGCACCGCCACGTCGTCGCTCTGGCGGGCCTGGTCGAGGCCGGCATCGATCTCGGCACTGACGAGGTTCGACCAGTTGAGCAACCCACCCGCCGAGTGGAAGAACACGTAGTCGCGATCGGGATCGGGTGCTCCGAACTGGAACCACGAGAACGCCTGGTAGTCGTCCTGGATCGCCGTGATGGCCGACTGACCCTGGCCGATCTCCTTCAACTCCCCATCGATCCCGACGTCGGCGAGGAACGACATCATCACCTCGGCGACCTCGATGACCGAGGCGTTCGGCTCGATCGACAGCTCGAACTCGACCGGGCCGACCTCGGCCTCGTACTCGGCCACGAGTGCTGCGGCGGCGTCGGGGTCGAAGTCGGGGTAGTCGGTCTCGGTGAACCATCGAGACGCCGGGTTGATCGGTCCGTCGGCCGGCTCGGTGAGGCCGGACCGGAAGTTCTCGATGAGGAAGTCGCGGTCGATCGCGTGAGCCATCGCCCGCCGGACACGGAGGTCGTCGAACGGTGGGGCCGCGGTGTTCAGCAGCCACAGGTACTCGTTGGCGCCGGCCGTCCCGATCCACACGTCGACCCCATCGTCCTCGAGAAAGTCGACGATGTCCTCGTCACCGGGGCTGATGTACCCCTCGACGTCACCCGCTTCGAGCGCCTGGCGCTTCACGGTCTGGTCGACGAGGTACTTGAAGTTGATCGCGTCGAGGTAGGGCAGGCCCTCGTCGGCCCGCCAGTAGTCCGGATTCCGCACGACGCGTGCGCCGTCACCGGGAGTCCAACTCTCGAGCATGAACGGCCCGGTCCCGACGAACGTGTCGTTCTGGCCGATGGTCGACGGCGAGACCATCCATCCCGGCTGTCCGACGAACTGGAACGGGAACGCCGCCCACGGGCTCAACATCGTGACCAGGACGTTGAGATCGTCGACGACCTCGATCGACGCGACGTTGGCGAAGTTGAACCCGACCGTCGCCGACGTGCGGTACGCCTCGAGGTTGGCCGCCACGGCCGCCGCGTCGACGGGCTCGCCGTCGTGGAACACCACGCCGGGCCGCAACGTGATGGTCCACGCGGTGAAGTCCTCGTTGGGGGTCAAGTTCTCGGCCAGGTTCGGCACCCAGTCGGCATTGACGTCGAGGCTCACGAGTGGGTCGCTCAGCGCGCCCATCAGCCGGATGGTGCCAGGCGCCACCGCCGTGGTGGTGTTGAACCCGGTGCCGTCGTTGGTCAGGCCCCAGGTGATCTCGCCGCCGGCCACCGGGTCACCAGCGGCGTCGCCGGACTCACCTTCGCCCTCGCTCGTGAGCTGCTCGTCGTCCTCGAGCGGTGCGGCGGTCGACTCGGACGACTCACCACCGCCGTCGGTGTCGACACTCTCGTCCCCATCGGACTCGGGTGCGGACTCGTCGCCGCCTCCATCGTCGGAGTCGGGATCGGACCCATCGGCCTGGGACTCGTCGGCCGCCTCGGTGGCAGCCGGCTCGTCGTCGGAACTGTCGTCGTCACTTCCACCGCATGCGGCCGTGACGAGCGCGAGGCTCGCGATTGCACCCAGGATCCTGGTCCGTCGCCCCATGAGGGCCCCCCAATCTGTCGTGCGACCACTCCCCAAGCGGCCGATCGGATCGGACACTAGCCCATCTGCCGGTGTTTTCTGAACACGTTCAGAGAATCCGCTACCGTTGCGGTGGGACACGGGGGGAGACAGCACCATGACGCAGACCGACACCGACACATCGACGCACAGCGGCGACCCGACCGGCGGGGCGCCACCGCCCATCGTCGATCGCCACTTCGCCGATCGATTCCTCCGAGCGGTCGACCGTCCGCTCGACTACGGGGTCGTCCTGCTGTTCAACGACTGGTGGGCCGAGGCGCCACAGAGTGCGATCGACGCCTACGTCGGCCACCTGCGCCAGGCGCCCGGCGCCGACGAGTTCCTCGCTGCCCGTCACCTCCCTGAACCGACCAAGGTCGAGGACCTCGCGTCGTGCGCCGCCGGGACGCTCGGACACGGGTACCACTCGTTCATCGTCGACAACAGCCTCATGGCGAACCTGGGCGTCGACTACCGAACGTTCCACGACCGGCTCCTCGCCGAGGGTGCGCTCGACCGGCTGCCCGACGATCTCGCGTACACCATCGTGCGCGGCTTCCAGATCCACGACGTGCTCCACACGCTGACCGGGTTCTCTCCGACCCGGCTCGGTGAACTCGCGCAGGCGGGCTTCCACTTCGCCCAGCTGCAGTTCCCGTACCACGCGATGCGCTTCGCGGTCACCACCGCACATCTCGCCTTCGTCGACCCCGCGTCCATCACGAAGGCGATGGACGCCATGACCGACGGCTGGGCGATGGGGCGCGCGGCCGAGAACACCCACTTCCATCGCTGGGAGGACGAGTGGGACACCCCTCTCGACGAACTCCGCGAACGATTCTGCGTGCGCCCGTTCGCATCGGGCGCCTGACGGTCGGACGTCATGGCCCGGCCACCGGCGAGCTCGGAGGACCGCGAACGGGAGCGGCGCCGGCTCCGACGCGCGGCGCTCGAGATCTACCGCGAAGGCGGAGTCGCCGCCGTCACCGTGCGGGCGGTCACGAAACGGGCCGGCGTCTCGTCAGGGACGCTCTACAACTTCTTCCCCAGCGTGACCGAGCTGCTCCGCTCGCTGTACCTCGAGCCGATCCGGCGGGCGGGCGAGCGGCTCGCCGACGTCGTCGACGCGCATCCCGATCCCGTCGAGCGGATCCGTGCCCTCCTCACCGAGTACGTCTCGTTCATGCGGCGGTTCCCCGAGATCCATCGAGGCGTCCTGCTGTTCGTCCGGCCGGCGTCGATCGACCCGCCCGAGGTCCGGCCGCCGACCGAGATCCCGTTCTTCCGTCACCTCCGCGATGCGATCGACGAGGGGATCCGCACGGGATCGATCGACTCGCCCGGTACCTCTCCCGACGATCGAGCGATGCTGATCTGGGCGAGCCTCCACGGTGCTCTCGCACTCCCGGTCAATGTCGACGGCTCCGACATCGACCCCGACGGCGCGCTCGCCGACGCGATGGTCGACCATCTCGTCGCCGGCCTCCGAGTCGGGTGACCGACTCGTCGAGTGGGCTCAGTCGGCCGACCGCGTCGCGTGAATCGCGTAGAGCGGGTCGCCCCGAACGCTCGGATTGCGGTGTTCCGCGACGGGCTCGTCGAAGCCGTCGGTGAGGTCGAAGTAGGTGGCCACGATCGCGACGTGGCCCCGATCGTCGGTCGACAACCATCCCCGGATCGCCTTGGTCGGGAAACACCGGTTCGAGAACGTGCACACGAACCGCCCGCCAGGCCGGAGGACGCGGGCGGCCTCTGCGAACACGTCGAGTGGGCGGGTGAGATAGTCGACCGACACGCAACACGTCACCGCGTCGAACGAGTCGTCCTCGAACGGCAGCACCGGGGTGACGTTGAGATCCTGCACGGTCCACTCGTGGGCCATCGGGTTCGCCGCCAGCTCCGCGGCGTTCATGCCCGTCACGACGAGCCGCTGCGGTGGGGTCCGGAAGTGGGAGATCCACGACGAGCAGATGTCGAGCACGTCGCCGGTGAGGCCGAGTTCGTCGTAGAGCTCTCCCACCGCAGCGATCGCGCCGTCGTCGATGTGCGTCACGAACCGCTCCGTCGCGTAGAAGCGGTCGTCGGACGACTCGTCCTGGCGATCGAAGAACCCGGCCGGGAACTTGGTGGCGTGCAGGTCGCCGGTCTCGGTCACGCAGCGCACCTTCCCACACCTCCTGGGCGGGTCCATGACGCTCGTGCCGATCGGGGTGAGGTCGGGAAGGTGGTGACACGGTTCGCCGAGAGTTCACTCAAGACCGTCGCGGCGCACGTCGATTCCCACGGCATGGAGCAGCCGACGATTCCCCCGCAGCGCTGCCTGGTGTGCGACCACCCGTTCACGTTCGCCGACCGCCGTTGGTGGAACCCGATCACCCGGTCGGCGACGTGCCTCGACTGCGGGCCGGCGACCGCGAAGCGCTGGTCCGACGCCCGGTTCGTGCACCGCCGCGCAACCGCCTGAACGCCGGGTGAACCAGCGCTGATCTCCGCGCACGCGGCGGCGTCGGTCGGCACCGGTCGTCGAACGGAACCGCGAGACTCGCCTCCGTGCTCGCAGCGCCGACCGCCCTCTCCGTCGACGGACTCCACCTCGAGGTCGACGACTCGACCGCTGACCGGCGTGTTCTCCGCCTGACGGCCGAACGCGATCTGATCGAGGTCGGATCGGGACACTTCGCCGACCCGACCGGCGGGGTGCTCTGGCCGCGTCACGAGATCGACCTCGACGTCGAGTGGTGCGGTTTCGCCTTCACCCAGTTCGCGCTCCCGGTCACGGCGCGATCCGGCCTCGACTTCGACTTCGCGCCGGCTCCCGGCTTGCGCTCTCCCTCGGTCGTGCTCCCACTCCTGGGGCGGCTCGACGATCGCATCACGTTGCTCGCACCGATCGCAGCACCGCACGAGCAGGTCATCGCCGTGAGCGAGCGGGGGCTCCGGTGGGGGTGGCACGGCGACCTCGCCACGGTCCCCGCCGGGTTCGCGACCGAGCTGGGCTGGTACGAGGCCGACGACGTCGCCTCGGTGCTCACATCGTGGCGGCGTGATCTCGGTCTCGACGACGGCCTGCGGGCGCTCAACACGACGTCACGTCGATCGACGCTCGTGTCGCATCTGTCGTATTGGACCGACAACGGTGCCGCCTACTGGTACCGGACCGAATCCGGCCGGACCATCGTCGAGTCGGTCGTCGACGTCGTGGAGGCACTCGACGCCGACGGCATCCCGGTGCGGAGCGTCGAGATCGACTCGTGGTGGTACCAGCACGAGGTCCCCCGACCGATCGCCGCGATCGGATACCCCGACGACGTCCCGCCCACCGGGCTCATGAGATGGGAGCCACGCGCCGACGCGTTCGCGCCCGACGCCGGACTCCCCGACCTACGCGCCGTGCACGAGCGTCTCGGCGGTCGACCGCTGATCCTCCACACTCGGCATCTCTCGCCGTCGACGCCGTACGTCGACGAGTGGGACGACACCGAGTGGTGGGTCGAGGAATTCGCAGCGCAGCCGGCCGATCCCACGGCGTTCCGCCGTTGGTTCGACGACGCGTCGGCGGCCGGCGCCACCGTGATCGAGCTCGACTGGATGATGGTGACCTGGTTCTGCGTCCGCGCGCTTCGACGCGAGCCGGGGCGGGCGCTCGACTGGCAACGCACCCTCGGCCGACTCGCCGACGAGCGCGACATCGACCTCGTGTGGTGCATGGCGACACCGGCCGATCTCATCGCGGCCGCCGACCTCGACCGCGTCGTCGCGATCCGGACGTGCGACGACTATCGGTTCGCCGACGACCCGGCGTTCCTGTGGCGGTGGTTCCTCACGGTCAACCGACTCGCCGATGCACTCGGGCTCACGGTGTTCAAGGACTGCTTCTTCTCCAACGCCGACGTCGGTGACGACTCCGATGCGATCGACGGCGACCGGCACGCCGAGCTCGAAGCGCTCCTGTCGGCGCTCTCGGGCGGTCCGGTCGGCATCGGCGATCGGGTCGGTCGCACCGACCGAGAGATCGTCATGCGCACCTGCGACGACGACGGTCGACTGCGGCGCGTCGACCGTCCGGTCGCCGCCGTCGACGACTGCCTGTTCGGCCAGGGCGCGAACGACGACCGCCTCACGTGGGCGATCACGACGGCGACGCGCCCCGATGGTGTGTGGACGTACGTCGTGGCGATCCATGCGTCGAGCGATGGTTCACCGATCGGCGACGGGTTCGGATTCGACGGCGATCGCTTCGTGTACGACTGGCGGAGCGGTCACGGTCGAGTCTCGGATCGGGTCGACACCGACCTCGGACCGCGCGACTGGGCACTGTGGGTCGTCGCTCCGGCCGGAGTGGCGTCCCTCCCACCCGACGCCGACCCGAGCCGGTACGTCGTGGTCGAGTCAGCCCATCCCGACGATCTCGCACGATGAGCTGACGTGAGCTGCGGCCTCGGCCGCTCGCGTCAGCGCATCCGACCGGACCGTGGAGATGCGCTGACCCGGCCGGGCGTCAGGAAGCGGTCCAGAACTGACGGGCGGCGTAGCCGTCGCGGCGGAGCCAGTGCTCGGTGTACACGATTCGCCGCGCCTCCACCACGACCACACCGCCGGGGTCGTCGCCGGGTGAGCGGCCCTGCTCGATCTGCTCCGACTCCCACCGAAACGCCTCCCAGTACTCACCGAAGCGCGGGTCGCCGCTCGGCACGACCTCGGCCTCCCCGAAGATCTGGGCGCCCCGGCTTCCCGCCAGACCGACCAGCGGAGCGTGAACGCCGATCGACACCCGAGGATCGGCGGCGAGGTTGCGCATCTTCGGCGAGCGACTCGACGCCGTGAACATCACCACGAAGCCGAGATGGAAGTAGCGGACCGGTGTGGCGAGCGGCCCGTCCGGTCCGCTGGTCGCGAGCACGCACATGTTGTGGGTCGACAGGAGCTGGAGGATGCGGTCCTCGAGGACGTCCCTCGGGAGCTGCTCGGTCGGCATCGGATCGGCCAGCCACGGATTCGTCAGCGCCATCCGACGACGCTAGATCCACCGACGCGACCGAGCGGCCTCACTCGGCCGTGGTGCGATCGACCTCGTTCACGAACCGGAGCAGCGGCATCGACGCCCTCACGAGGTCGACGATCACCGAGACGACGGTGCCGTCGAGCCAGTCGTCGGGTGTCAGCCGCCGCATCACCTCCAACGATCGCAACCGCACGGCGTCCGCCAGGTCGTGATCGGCGTCGGCCTCGAACCCCCGCGGCATCCGGACCAGTCGATCGTCGACCAGTTTCTGCTCGGCTGCGTGAAGGTGCTCCACGACGTCGCGCCATCGATCCGGCTCGTCGAGCATCCGCCGCCGAACGGGCGCGAACGACGCCGCAGTCGGCCGATGAAGGCCCGCTCCGACGAACCCGCCCGATGCGGACACCTCGACGTGGACACACGCCTCGCGGGTCGGTTTCGTCCCGGACGTCGTGAGGAGAGCGCGGACCGCGGTCGCGTACGGCTCGGCCTTCGCGTACCGCTGATCGCGAAGCTGGCGAAACACGGTCCGGCGGCCGCCGGACACCGGCCAGGCGCCGTCGGTCAGTCCACACGACGCGTCCTCGAGGACACCCACGAACGGATCGACGACGATCGAGGCGAACTCCTCACGGCGAGCCTCGAACCAGTCGCGCCGGTTGTTCCGCTCGAGATCGGCGAGCAGATCGAACGCCTCGGCGCTCATCCGCTGGGGCGGGGTCACGGAATGACGCCGGCGTTCTTCAGCTCGATGATGCGATCCCAGTCGAGTCCGAGTTCGAGGCACACCTCCTCGGTGTGCTGCGCATACTCCGGCGATGCCGACCGGGCCTCCCACGGTGTCCCGCCGAAGTCGACCGGTGACGCCACGCCTCGCACGGTCGATCCGTCGGGAGCCGGCACGTCGACGAAGCCTCCACCGGCCTCGGCCTGCGGATCGTCGAGCAGGTCGTGGGCGTGCTGGACGGGGGCCCACCAGACGTCCTCGCGGTCGAACAGCTCGGTCCACTCGTCGAAGGTCCGTGTGGAGAAGATGCCGCCGAGCACCTCGCACAGTTCGCGCGAGTACAGGGCGCGTTCGATGGTCCCGGCGAAACGCGGATCGGATGCGAGGTCGGGACGATCGATCGCACGGAGCACGTCGGGCCACATCCGGTCACCCTGCAGGCCGAGCAACCAGAACCGCCGTCCGTCGGATGCCGAGTAGGCGGTGATCATCGGGTTGGGGGGCGCGGCCACCTCGACCGGTCGGGTCTCCACGCCCATCCGCGCCGCCATGCTCACGTCCCAGCCGAGCATGTACATCCCGATCCGGAGCAGCGACGTCGACACGAGCTGGCCCTGTCCCGTGCGCTCCCGGGAGAACAACGCCGTGCTGACCGCTCCGGCGGCCGCCATGCCGGCCATGTGGTCACCCATCCCGCCGCGCTGGTACGGAAGAGGTTGGCCGTCCGCCGCGAGCGCGGTGGCGACTCCGGCGCGCGACCAGAACGCACCCACGTCGTACGCCGCACGGTCCGCGTCGGGTCCCTCCAATCCGTACCCGGTGACCAGCGCGTAGACGAGTCGCGGATGGCGTTCGAGGAGCGTGTCGGGATCGAGCCCCGCCCGACGGAGCGCCGGCAGCCGCACGTTCGACACGAAGACGTCGGCCTCGGCCACGAGGTCGGCGGCGAGCTTGCGGCCGGGAGCGGTCGACAGGTCGATCCCGATCGACCGCTTGTTCCGGTTGTCGAGTTCGAACGGCGGGTTGAGCTCACCTGCTCCGAGCGCCGCCATCACCCCACGGAACGGGTCGCTCGTCGGCGGCTCGATCTTGACGACGTCGGCGCCCCAGTCGCCGAGGATGGCAGCCGCGGCCGGACCGGCGATCCACATCCCGAACTCGACGACCTTGATCCCTTCCAGCGGTCCCGCCATGCCGCGAAGCTACGACGTCGGCGCTCAGCCGTCCGGGCCGGCGCGACAGGCGACGTGACAGACTGCCGGCCGTGGGGGCCGACCGATGAGCGACGCGCCAGGCGGTCCGGGCTGGTGGCGGGCGAGCGACGGGAAGTGGTATCCGCCCGAGACGCACCCCGACGCCCGACCGCCGGCGCCGCCACCCGGCTTCGAACCCGCCACCCCGGTGAGCACGCCAGCGGAGGCCGCGTCGGGGACTCCCCATCGATGGGTGCTGTGGGTGGCGGGCGGTCTGGTGCTCCTGCTCGTCGGTGCGGCCGTCCTCGCGATCGCGTCCAGCGGCGATGACGACGAGGCCGACGCCGACGGCGGGAGTTCGGGTGGCGAGGACAACGGCTCGTTCGTGGCCACGGCCAGCCCCGAACCGGGACCGCCCGTCGTCACGCCCACGTCCGCGGTCGAGACGTCGACCACCACCAGCCTCGCTCCGCCGACGACCGACGCCCCGCCACCCAGCGAGCCACCAGCCACCGAACCGTCCGAACCACCTCCGACCGAACCGCCAGCCACCGAACCGCCCGCCACCGATCCCGATGGACCACCCGCCACCGACGGGCCACCGCCCACCGGCGATCCCGACGCACCGACGACGACACCGACGTCGGGAGTCGAAGGTGACCCCGAGCTCGTCGACGACATCGGTCCGTGCCAGATCGTCGACGAGGACTCGTTCATCACCGACGTCACCAACGGCGGCGCCGAGCGGATCAGCTACGTCCTCGACTACGACCTCGTCGACGCGGGTGGACGGGTCATCGACACCGAGACCGCGTTCGTCTCGCCGCTCGCACCCGGTGAGCGAGCGCTCGACCGGCAGTTCCTCTTCTCCGACGATGTCCCGGCCGACTGTGTGCTCACCGCCGTCGACTCGTTCCCGTCGCCGGCGTCACCCGACCTCGACCACGTGACGTGCGACGTGACCGGCATCGACACGTTCGACGCCCTCGTCGTCGAGTTCACGATCACGAACCTCGGCGATGACACTGCGGACTACTCGTTCTCCGTGGCGATCGTGCGCGAAGGTCTGCGTCGGGGAGTGTCGTTCGGCAGCACCGAGGCACTCGCTCCCGGTGAGACCGTGGTCGACGAGGGCTTCACGTTCGAGCCGGGACCGACCGACGGTGCCACCTGCGTGCCGATCGACCTCTTCCGCACCTGAACGAACCGTTCACCGACCAGAGATCGACGGACCCATCACCGAGGGGGACTCCCATGACCACCGCATCACTTCCGATCGACGGTGAGATGTTCCAACAGGCCTGGTACGTCGACGATCTCGACCGTGCGATCGGCGAGTGGCACCGCGTGTTCGGCGCGGGGCCGTTCGTGACCTCTCACCACCACCGCTGCGACGAGTTCGACCATCGCGGCTCCCCGGCGCAGGCCGACGTGTCCTACTCGTTCGGGTACCTCGACGACACGATGATCCAGTTCATCGTGCAGCACGACGACACGCCGTCGATCTACACCGAGATGTATCCCGATGGCGTCGCCCGGTCGGGTGCCGGTCACGAGGGTCCGGCGGGCTGCGGCTTCCACCACTCGGGGTACCTCGTTCACGACTTCGAAGGTGAGTTCCGTCGCCTCGAGTCGCTGGGATTCGAGTGCGCCACCCGGCTGCACGCCGACAACGTCGACGCGGCCTACTTCGACACCCGGTCGGTCACCGGTGGCTACACCGAGATCCACGGCGACCCGCCACACATCCTCGATGCGTTCGCCGGATGGCGGGCGGCTCACGAGCGTCATTCCGCCGACGCCTCGCCGCACCTCCGTCGCTGACCGGACGCGCCGGTTCGCGATCATGGTCCCCATGAGCACCGACGACGTCGACACGACCGGGCTTCCCGAGGGTGGGCTCCCTCCGGTGCCCCAGTTCGGGCAGCTGCTGAGCTCGCACATCGCATCGGTTCCCGATCTCGCCCGTCCGGCCTTCCTCGCCGGGCTCGAACGTTCCGCGGCCGCCCGCTACCGGCGGTGGGCCGAGGACCTCCCCGACCACGCCGAGGTGCTGCTCGAGTGCTCCCGACGTGAGGACGAGATCGCCGAACTCGTCTCCGGGCTGTTCCCGGTCGACCCCGCCGTCCAGGATCAGGTCGACGCCGCGCTGCCGGCCGCCGTGCAGCTCTACTACGAGGTGTTCGCGCCCCACCCGCCTCTGCACCAGCTGTACCTCCAGTCCGAGGCCGAACTCCAGGGTGCGATGGCGTGGGTGCACATGGCGGAACGGCTTCCCGCCGTCGAGACCGAGCAGCTCACGCACGTGCGCGAGACGCTGGCTCGCTGCACCGAACTCGAGCGGCAGAGCTCCGTCGACGTGAAGAGGCTGCTCGCCGAGGAACTCACCTACGCGTGAGCCATCCGCTCCGACGACTGGGCGGCGCATTGGAACCGGTCATCGGGCAGATCTACTTCGCGCCCGAGGCACACGCCGAGTACGAGCAGCTCGGGTTCGCCGAAAGCTCGGGCACGTTCAACGGGGTGGCCGGCCCCGACGGACCGGCCTACTTCACGAGCCGCGGCTCGGTCATGGGCCAGGTGTCGGGCGGTGTGGTCGCGTCGGCCTTCGCCGTGTTCGACCCGCGGGTGGTCGTGCCGTGCGTCGACCACGGTTGGTCGCTCACCGATGCGCCGACGATCTGCGCGGCTCGCGACCGGGGCGCACTCGGTCAGCTCACGCGACTGCTCGGTGAGCGACCGGACGGGCTCGACCGGTGCGTCGACCTGCTCCGCCGCGCGACGTCACCGCTCACGCCCGAGGGTCGGCCGCTCTACGCGGGGCTCGCGTTGCTCGACCCTCCTGACCATCCGCTCGGCGAGCTCTGGCGTCTCGGCGACCGACTGCGAGAGTTCCGCGGTGACGGCCACACGCTCGCCTGGGTGGGCGCCGGACTCGACGCATGCGAGATCGGGCTGCTCACCGAGCTGTTCTGGGGTCTTCCGTTGCGGTCGTACACGCGCACCCGGGGATGGTCCGACGAGCGGTTCGACCGGGCGACGGCATCACTCGAGTCGCGTGGGCTCGTCGCCGACGGAGCGTTCACCGACGCCGGGCGCTCGTTGCGCGAGGGCATCGAGTCGACCACCGACGCTCTCTGTGCTCCGATCGCCGACGCACTCGGCCACGACGACATCGACGAGCTGTGTTCGATCCTCGAACCGTGGGGAGCGACCGTCCGCGCCGGCCACGGCTATCCCGCCGCCGGACCTCACGATCTGGCCGACCGAGTCTCCCGCTCGACCTGAGCCGTTCTCATGAGCATCAGCGACGCCTCGTGTCGTCAATGCTCACGAGATGCGCTGAGCGATCGGGGCGCCGCCGGACCCCCCGGCGGGCGACGCCCCGACGCGACCTCAACGGGTCGAGTGTTCAGTCGGACGACTGAGTGCCGACCTTGAGGTCCTTGAACGGCACACCCTTGTCGACCATGGGTTCGCGGGGCAGTCCGAGAACGCGGTCACCGATGATGTTGCGCTGGATCTCGTCGGTGCCGCCGGCGATCGACGACTGGAACGACTGCAGGAAGATCCGCTGACGCTCGGCGCCGTTCTCGGCGTCGGGCTCCCACGCGATGGTCTGCGGTCCGGCGATCTCGAGCGCCACCTCGCGCATGTACCAGGCGATCTCGGAGCCGAAGAGCTTGCCGAGCGAGCCACCCGGGCCGGGGGTCTTGCCGGCCTTCATCTCGGCCTTCGTGCGCTGGGCGACGAGGGCCTTGGTGGTCTCCATCGAGTAGATCTTCATCAGCTGCTGACGAACGACCGGGTCGTGGATCTTGCCGTTCTCCTCGGCGGCCTTGAGCAGCAGCTTGTAGGTCGGCTGGTTGACCTTGCCGGAGCCGGCGGTGCCGATGGCGACGCGCTCGTACATGAGCATCGCGGTCGCCATGCGCCATCCGTTGTTGTACTCACCGAGCAGGTTCTCGGCGGGAACGCGAACGTCGGTCATGAAGACCTCGTTGAACTCGCTGCCGCCGTCGATCTGGTGGATCGGACGGATCTCCATGCCCGGCGCCTTCATGTCGACCATGAGCATCGAGATGCCGGCGTGTTTGGGCTGATCGGGGTCGGTGCGGGCGATCACGATGCCGTAGTCGGCGAAGTGAGCGGTGGTGGTCCAGACCTTCTGACCGTTGAGGATCCACTCGTCGCCGTCCTTGATCGCCTTGCTCTGCAACGACGCGACGTCGGAACCGGCGCCCGGCTCGGAGAACATCTGGCACCAGAGCGTCTTGCCGGCGATGGCGTCGGGGAGGTATCGCTTCTTGATCTCGTCGGTGCCGTACTCGGCGATCATCGGCACGCACATGCCGTGGCTGATGATGAACGCCCCCGTCATCATCGTGTAGTTGCCCTGCGCTTCGCGCCAGATCTTGTCGTGCGCTGCGGTGTAGCCGCCCCCGCCGTACTCCTCGGGATACGCCACCCCCGCGAGACCGGCGCCCGCCGCGGCAGCCAGGAACGCCTTCTGGTCCTCGTAGGTGGGGATGCCCTGACCGGGCTTGAACGCGTACGTCTCGAGGAAGTCGTCGCACTTCTGGCGGAAGGCGGCGGCCTCCTCAGGGGTGAGGGTCGGGGCATCGCTCATCGGTGAGGTCCTCTCTCGTCGATCGGTCGCAGCGCCTGTCGGTCACGGCGCGAACTTGTCGAAGATTGTACGTCGCCATACAATATGTGTCCACACGAACGGTCGATCCACCCGACGCCCCGCCGTGACCGACGCGATGAGCAGCCTCACCACACACGAACTCGACGCACCGCCGTGGCAGCGGGTCGAGTCGACCCTCAGGGCCACGGCGCGGCTCGTGCGCGAGGCGTTCGACGCCCGGCTCGCCGCACTCGACCTCAACCTCACCCAGGCCAGCCTCCTCGGGTACGTCACCGAGTTCGGGGCCACCTCGCAGACCCGGCTCGCCGACCACCTGGGCATCGGGCGCGCCCAGATCGGATCGGTCGTCGACCGCCTGCAGGCGCGCGACCTCGTCGAGCGCCAACCCGACCCCAACGATCGCCGTGTCTGGCTCGTCGCCATCACCGAGGCGGGGCGTGAGCTCGCCGCTCAGGTCAACGACGTCGACGAGGTGCTGCGCGCCGAACTGCGCCACGGCATCGGTCGCGAAGAGCGCCAGGCGCTCGCGTGGGTCATGACCCGCCTCCAACAGAACCTCCGGTCGGCCATCGACCGCAGCTGAACCCATCCACCCTCGAGTCACGTTCCACCCTGATCTCCCGGAGAAAGAGAGACATCCCATGGCAGAAGCAGTCATCATCGACGCCGTCCGGACCCCCGGCGGCAAGCGCAACGGCCTCCTGAAGGACGAGCACCCCGCAGCCCTCGCGGCGCAGGTCCTGAAGGCGCTCGAGGAGCGCAACGATCTCGACCCGGCCCAGGTCGACGACGTGATCATGGGCTGCGTCATGCAGGTCGGTGAGCAGTCGCTCAACATCGGCCGCAACGCGGTGCTCGCCGCCGGCTGGCCCGAGGAGGTCCCCTCCACCACCGTCGACCGTCAGTGCGGCTCGTCGCAGCAGTCGATGCACTTCGCCGCACAGGGCGTCATCGCCGGCGCCTACGACGTGGCCATCGCAGCGGGCGTCGAGGTCATGACCCGCACGCCGATGGGCTCGTCCATCGTGCAGGGCATGGGGTTCCCGTTCCCGCAGGAGCAGCAGGACCGCTACGCCGCGACCGGCCTCCCGCCGCAGGGCATCGGTGCCGACATGATCGCCGACGAGTACGACCTCTCCCGTGAGGACCTCGACACCTTCGGTGCCGAGAGCCAGCAGCGCGCCGCCGTCGCCCGCGACGAGGGCCGCTTCGAGAACGAGATCATCCCGATCACCGTCGACATCGACGGCGAGAAGGTCGTCGTGAAGGACGACGAGGGCATCCGCGACGGCACCACCGCGGAGGGCCTCGCCAACCTCAAGCCGGCGTTCAAGGAGGACGGCAAGATCACGGCGGGCAACTCGTCGCAGATCTCCGACGGCGCGTCGGCCGTGCTCATCATGAGCGCCGAGAAGGCCGAGGAGCTCGGCATGAAGCCGCGGGCCAAGTTCCACAGCTTCGCCCTCGCCGGCACCGACCCCGTCACGATGCTCAAGGGCCCCATCCCGGCCACGAAGAAGATCCTCGAGAAGACGGGTCTGACCATCGACGACATCGACCTCTTCGAGGTCAACGAGGCGTTCGCCTCGGTCGTGCTGGCGTGGCAGAAGGAGACCGGTGCCGACATGAGCAAGGTCAACGTGAACGGCGGCGCCATCGCCCTCGGTCACCCGCTCGGCGCCTCGGGCACCAAGCTCATGGCCACGCTCCTCAACGAGCTCGAGCGCACCGGCGGCACGTACGGCCTCCAGGTCATGTGTGAGGGTGGCGGCATGGCCAACGCCACCATCATCGAACGTCTCGACTGACCCACTCCCGGGTCAGCCAACCGAGAATCTCACGGCAGCGGCCGGGCTCCTCGAACGGGCCCGGCCGCTGCGCGTTCGCGCCGTCGTGCGCGGGCGCACGCGTCAAGGACGTCTCAAGTCGCTCACGTGGCAACGACCGTCCGCCGATCCGAGAGGCATGGAACATCTCGAGCGCGTTCTCGAGCTCCTCGCGGAGCCCGGTGACGACGCGCTCGTGCTCGCCCTCGATCCCACCACCGCAGCCGTCGTCGAGATGCCCGACTCGCTCGACATCTCCTCCGACCTCGTCCCCGACGCCGACGGTCCGCTCGACCTCCTGACCCCCGACACGCAGGGTCAGGCCGTGGTCGCGTTCGAACACGCCCGCCGAGAAGGTCACGGGTCGGCACGCGTCCGGCGCATCGAGGACGGCCGGCCCATGTGGCTCGAGATCGCCGACGTCACCGAACCCCACGGCTGCCTGATCGCGGTGGTCGTTCCGGATGACGAATCGGAACGGAGTGAGCGACAGGCGACCACGATCGCTCCGCGACGCTGCTCCTACCGGCTCTCAGCCGCCGCGATCATCGAGGGCATCGACGACGACCTGACCGCGATGCTGGGTTGGTCGGCCGACGAGCTGATCGGCGAGTCGGTGATGATGCTGATCCACCCCGACGATCACGAGGCCGGCATCGTGGCGTGGATCGAGTTGCTCGAGCAGCCCGGGCACGCGACACGTCTGCGCCAGCGCTTCCGGACGAAGGACGGCAACTGGATCTGGTGCGAGTGCACCGACCACAACCTGCTCGACGACGAGTCGTCGCCGCACGTGGTGGCCGAGCTCATCGACGTGTCGCGCGAGGTCGCCGCCGAAGCGGCACTCCAACGCAGGGAGACCCTGCTCGATCGTCTGTACCGGGCGCTGCCGACGGGTGTGCTCGTGCTCGATCCCGACGGGTCGGTCGCGACGGCCAATGACCGCTGGGACGAGTTGCTCTCGGCGACGTCCGACTCAGGGACCGATCACATCTCACTGCTGCTCGAATCGGTCGTCGACCCCGACACCGTCCGCGCAGCGATCGACGCCGCGACGAACGCCGGCTCCGACGTCGACGTCGAGATCGATCTGCTCCGGAGCGGGCCGGTGCGACACGCCGACCTCCACATCCGGCCGATCCGGGAACGCGAGACGCACGTGGGGCTGCTGTTCACAGTCGACGACTCGACGGAGAGGCGGGCAACGGCGGATGCGCTGTCGGCCCAGATGCGACGCGACGTCCTGACCGGCGCACTCAACCGCCGAGGGGTCGAGGAGTTCCTCGACGACCGGCTCGGTCGGCCCATCGACGAGCGAGAACGACTCACCGTGCTGTACCTCGACCTCGACGGGTTCAAGTCGGTCAACGATCGACGGGGGCACGCCGTCGGCGACCGGGTGCTGCGAGCGGTCACGGAGTCGATCCGCACGACGCTCTCGCCGTCGGACGTCGTGGCCCGGATCGGCGGAGACGAGTTCCTCGCGATCCTGATCGACCGGACGAGCGACCCCGAACGCATCGTCTCGATGATCCGCTCCGACGTCGACACGATGCGCTTCGGCGAGGCGGCCGGCACGGATCTCGGCGTCTCGGTGGGACGCGCCGACCGTCGCCCGGGCGACGACTTCGACTCGCTCATCGCACGCGCCGACGCTGCGATGTACCGGGACAAGCGGGGTTCGCGTCGAGCGAGCGATGGTCCGCCGCCGCCGCTCGGACCGGTCGGCTCGCGGAACGCCGGCGACCCGTTCGGTCGACTCTCGACGACGTGAGTCACGCCACCGGCCGGTGACGCTCAGAGCGACTGATTGAGCTCGACGAGGTTGCCGGTCGGATCCTTCAGGAACGCCTGCCGAGCAACATCGCCGACGTGCGTCGGCGCAGACACCTCGACCCCGCAGGCGTTGATCGCCGCGATGGCGGCGTCGAGATCGTCGACACCGACGGCGAAGTGCTGACCGGCGGGAGCCTCGACGCCCTCGACCTCGAGAAGATGGAGCTGTTGGCCGCCCGGACCGACGTCGAGCCACGCCCCGTCGAACGGGAACTCGGGCCGATCGGTCCGCTCGACGAAACCGAGCACGTCGACGTAGAAGCGTCGCGCCGCCTCCGCATCGTGCACGTTGATCGACACGTGGTGGACGCCGCGGACGCCGAGCTGAGACATCGGGCGATCGTACCAGTTGTGATCAAAGCGATACATCGTTAGCTTGTCCATAACGACATATCGAAAGGACTGGGTCCATGCCTCCCTCTTCCTCACTCCCTCCATCACTCCGGCGGCGCCTCCGCCGCTCCGTTCGTTCTGCGACCCGAGGAGGTCACATGCACCATCACCATCACGACCACCCCCGCCACTCGTTCGGACCGCACAGCCGCGGCGGCCGCGGCCGCCACCGCGCCCGGCGCGGCGCCGTCGTCGAGGCCGTTCTGCTGTTGCTCGACGAGCGTCCGATGCACGGCTACGAACTGATCACCGAGCTCGACGACCGCAGCGAAGGCCGTTGGCGCCCCAGCGCCGGCACGATGTACCCGGCGCTCCAGCGCATGGAACACCGAGGCCTCATCGCCGCCGACGAGGTCGACGGCAAGAAGCAGTTCTCGCTCACCGACGACGGTCGCGAACGCCTCGAGGCGTTCCGCACCGAGCGCACCGATGACGCGGCACCGTGGTCCGAGCACAGCGCGGGCGGTCGCGGCGAGATCCGTCGCAGCGTGGCCGAGATCGTCGGTCAGGCCCGACAGATCGGTCGGTTCGGCACGTCCGAGCAGATCGAGGCTGCGCTGTCCGTCTTCGCCGACACGCGCCAGCGGCTCTACGCGATCCTGGCCGAGTCCGGCACGGATCCGACCTCGGACGACGACACGTCGACGGCCGAATCGAGTGCCGAGACCGTCGCCGAGGACTGATCGCCCGCACGCGGCGACGACGTTCGGCCGGACCGCCACCGAACCGTGGTCGGCCGAACGTCTAGCGTGCTCGCATGACCACGATCGCCGACGAGAAGTACGTCGCCCTCACGACCTACAAGAAGGACGGATCCGAGAAGACGCTCCCCGTCTGGATCGCCGACTTCGGTGAGGGGACCATCGGCTTCACCACCTCGTCCTCGAGTTACAAGGTCAAGCGCATCGCGAACGACTCCCGGGTCGCGATCCAACCGTCCGACTCACGCGGCAACGTCCGCGACGGGAGCGACCGGGTCACCGGCACGGCTGTCGTCGCCCTCGGCTCCGACTTCGAGAAGTACGAGGCGATCGTGAAGTCGAAGTACGGCATCCAGTACCGGGCGATCAAGCTCCTCGGCAGCTTCATGAAGCTGATCGGGCGGGGCAGCGGCACCGACGCCGCCGTCATCATCACCCCCGACGCCTGATCCGATCCCGACGAGAAACCCACCCCACATGGAACTCACCGACGTCATCGCCGAAGCCGAACGACTCGGGTCGACCGTGTACGTGGCGACCGTCCGGCCCGACGGTCGACCGCACTGCGTCCCGATCGTGATGCGCTGGGTCGACGAACACGTCCTCGGATTCGTCGCCAACCCGTCGGTGAAGGTCGCCAACCTGCGTCATCAGCCGGCCATCCAGCTGCACTGGCAGGTCGCCGAATCGACCAACTTCGACAGCCTCATCATCGACGGCACCGCGACGCTGATCGACACCACCGAGGGTCGCCGCGCGCTCTGGGACCGGATGGGCTACGACCTCGCTGCCTTCGAGCCCGGCGGACCCGAAGCAGACAGCCACGTGTTCATCTCGGTCGAGCCCGAGCGTGCGCTCGTTCTGCGCAAGTACGGCATCGAAGGCCGTGACGCGTGGAGTCGCTGAGCGACGTCGACCTCGCCTTCGCCGGCATCGCCGAGCAGGCCCGTCTTCTCCGTGCCGGCACCGTCAGCTCCGCCGACCTCGTCGAGACGTACCTCGAGCGCATCGAACGGTTCGATCCGGCGATCAACGCCTTCCGAACCGTGTTCCACTCGTCGGCTCGACGCGCAGCGGCCGAGGCCGACGAGCGGATCCGTTCGGGCGAGACCGCTCCGCTCCTCGGTGTCCCGGTCGCGATCAAGGACGAGCTCGACATCGCCGGTCGCGTCACCCGGCACGGCACGGCCGCGTTCGACGAGCCGGCGGGTGAGAACTCGGCCCACGTCCAGAAACTCCTCGACGCCGGTGCCGTCCTGCTCGGCACGACCCACCTGCCGGAGCTGGCGATCTGCGGATTCACCGAGAGCCGCAGCAACGGCGAGACGCGCAACCCGTGGGACCTGACCCGCACGCCCGGCGGGTCCAGTGGAGGCTCCGCCGCGGCGGTCGCCGCCGGCCTCGTCGGCGCGGCGTCGGCGAGCGACGGCGGCGGCTCGATCCGCATCCCCGCCGCCTGCACCGGACTCGTGGGGCTTCTCCCTCAGCGCGGACGCATCAGCTTGATGCCCGAGGCCGAGCACTGGTTCGGGATGTCACGGACCGGATGTCTGACCCGGCGCACGATCGACACGGCGCTGTGGCTCGACGTCGCTGCAGGTCCGATGCCGGGCGATGCCCACACGCCGCCCCGCGTCGTCGAGTCGTTCGTCGAGGCGACACTCCGGTCGCCGGACCCGCTGCGGATCGGCCGCAGCGTCTCGACGCTTCCGGGACCGCTCCCGGGTCACGTCACACAGGACGTGGTCGACGCGATCGATCGGACCGGCACCGAACTGGAGCGCCTCGGGCACACCGTGTCGCCCTGCTCACCCGACTTCGGAGACGTCGCGAACAACCTCACCGTTCCCTACCTCCGGGGCATCGCCGACCATGCGGCTCAGGTCCCCCACCCCACCCTCCTCGAAGCGCGGACGCGCGGGTTCGCCCGCATGGGACGGTCGATCCCGAAGCGTCTCCTCCGTCGAGCGCTCGCTCGCCGCGACACCCACGCCGAGCGCATCAACGCGGTCTTCGATCGCTTCGACGTGCTCATGACGCCGGTGACCGGGTCGCTGCCGGTCGAGATCGGGCGATGGGAGGGCCAGGGTGCGACCCGGACCCTGGCCGGGATGGCCCGCGCCTATCCGTTCACCGCGGTGTGGAACTACACCGGCCAGCCCGCCATCGCGGTACCCGCCGGGCTCGGGCCGGAGGGGCTCCCGCGTTCGGTGCTCTTCGTGGCACCGCCGAACCAGGAACACCTCCTGCTCGCGCTCGCCCACCAGCTGGAGATGCACCTCGACTGGCCACGGCACCGGCCGTTCTGAGTGGCTCACCGTTCTGGTGGCTCACCTCGACCGCCACTGACGCTTCGGTCTCGGATCGCATGCGGCTCGTCGCTGGCGCTTCCCTCGCCGTGCTCGTGGCTCACCTCGACCGCCACTGACGCGTCGGTCTCGGAGCGCATGCGGCGCGTCGCTGGCGCTGCCCGCGCCGCTCTGGGACGGGTTGCGGCGCGG
>JBCDAK010000034.1:0-30675 GCA_039185545.1 Actinomycetota bacterium | reverse complement strand
GGTGACGAGCACCTCGGGAAGCGTCATGCCGGCGTCGTGGCGGCGTTCGGTCGAGCATCGGCTCACGGGGTCACCTCGTCAAGGTCGGGGTCGGGGACGATCGGGCTCTTCACGACGTCGATCGATCGGGCGAGCGATCCGTCGGGTGAGGTGACCCGGATCGTCAGCTTCTGCAGCGTCCGGGCGGTCGTGAGGCCGATGTCGGTCTGGCATCCGGTCGGCGACGACAGGCTGTTCGTCGGGCTCCAGTCGCCGTCGGCGTCGATCGCGTCGGCTCCGGGGGGACTCCCGGCCGTGGGATCCCAGTACTGGATCCGCACGACGTCGACCCGGTCGGCGTTCCAGCCGACGGTCGAGGCCGCGGCGGCCGTCAGCGCTCCGTAGTCACCGTCGAGGTCGGGGCAGGGGATGTATTCGGCCGCTCGGAGCCGGTCGGAGGCGCTGGCGAGGACGGCTTCGACCTTCGCCTGTTCGTCGCTGGTCGCCGAGGCGGTGATCACGGCGCGAACGCCACCGAGGATGGTCACGACACTGACGCCGAGGAGTGCGATCGCCACGAGGACCTCGGACAACGTGAAGCCGTCGTCCCGCCGCCGTGCACACGCTGAGCGTTCTTCGACTTCCATGCGTGGTGACGCTACGGATCGCCACGACGCCTGCCCAGGGGGAGGAACACCTTGTGAGGAACTCTTGAGGTCGGCGAGAGATCGATTTGATGCGCGACCGCGAAGAGCGGTGGACGCGACACGGGGCGCCCCCGCCGTGCGGCGAAGGCGCCCCGTCCCGTGGTGGGATCGACGACCGGCGAGACGCCGGTGTCGATCGGGTTCTGGTGGTCAGTGGATGGTCAGGCGACGGTCAGCCGGCGGGCTCGTCGTCCTTCGCGTCCTCGCCCGGGATGATCTTCTCCGCGGCGTCGGAGACCTTGTCGTAGACCTCCTCGACCTGGTCGGGAATCTTGTCGGAGTGCTGGTCGACGAGGTCGTCGGCCTGGTCCTTGGCCCTCCCGGCGATGTCCTTGGCCTTGTCGAAGATGCCCATGGGGGTGTCCTTCCGTGTGCTGGACCGGTGCGGTCCGGTGCTCTGTGGACGGCGGGAGCACGCCCGCCGATGATCGACGATCACCGTAGCCGATCTCGCGAATCGGCCCGGACGAGTCCGCAGGGGCGGAACGTCAGCTGGTGAGGCCGATGGGGCAGGACACGCCCGTGCCACCGATCCCGCAGTACCCGTTGGGGTTCTTGGCCAGGTACTGCTGGTGGTAGGGCTCGGCGTAGAAGATCTCGTCGTCCGCGATCGGGCGCACCTCCGTGGTGATCTCGCCGTACCCCGACTCGGCGAGGCGCTCCTGGAACGCCGCGCGGGTCGACTCGACGACGGCGGCCTGCTCGGGCGTGGTGGTGTACACCGCGCTGCGGTACTGCGTGCCGACGTCGTTGCCCTGGCGCATGCCCTGCGT
Organism: Actinomycetota bacterium; assembly: GCA_039185545.1. Lineage (GTDB taxonomy): Bacteria > Actinomycetota > Acidimicrobiia > Acidimicrobiales > Ilumatobacteraceae > Ilumatobacter_A. The sequence continues at coordinate 29,216 of JBCDAK010000034.1, read as the reverse complement.
GGGGTCGTGGCCCTCCCAGAACACCTGCATGATCCGCTCGAACGAGACGACCTCGGGGTCGTAGACGATCCCGACGATCTCGGTGTGGCCGGTGCGCCCCGAGCAGACCTCCTCGTACGACGGATTCGGCGTGTAGCCGCCCGCGTATCCGACGAACGTGGAGTACACGCCGTCGAGGGTCCAGAACATGCGCTCGGCGCCCCAGAAACAACCCATGCCCACGATGACGACCTCGTGGCCGTCCGGCCACGGTCCCTCGATCGGGTGGCCGTTGACGAAGTGGATGTCGGGCAGGGGCATGGTCTGGTCGGTCCGACCGGCGAGCGCCTCGGCGGGATCGACCATCTCGGTCTTTCTCCTGAACAGCATCATCACACGCTAGAACCGCTCGGCGCGGCAGGTGATTCCCTGTTCGCGATCGTTCACCGCCGGGCATGATGTCGCCCGTGTCCCACGTGATCCGCCCCGTCGACCCCGACGATCTCGACGTGCTCCTCGAGATCAACCAGGTGAACGTCCCCGAGGTCGGCTCGGTCGATCGGGAGAAGCTGGCCTTTCTCGTCGACGAGTCGGTGATCGCAGCGGTCGTCGTCGTGGCCGACGCGATCGCCGGGTTCTGCGTCGTGCTCGGTTCGGGGTCGACGTACGACTCGGGGAACTACCGGTGGTTCATGGATCGGGATCCGTCGGTGCTGTATCTCGATCGGGTCGCGTTCGACCCGGCGTGGCAGGGGCGCGGGCTCGGCTCGGCGCTGTATCGCCGAGTGTTCGACGAGATGGCCGAGCGCTTTCCGTCAGCTCCCGAGCTCACGCTCGAGGTCAACGTCGACCCGCCGAACGAGCCGTCCCTCGCGTTCCACGAGCGGCTCGGTTTCGCCGAGGTCGGCCGTCGCACGTCTCACGGTCTCGAGGTCAGCCTGATGTCCCGCCCGGTCTGACGACGCATGGTGCCTGGCACCGTTCGTCGGCCCCGGATGTGGTCAGCGGCGGTCCTGCAGGAAGCGGAAGTGATCGCGGGTCGACGCCACGTGGGCCGGATCGATCGAGGCCGACACGACGGTCTCGACACCGGCCGCCGAGGCCAGGGTCTCGCCGAGCGGATCGATGATCGCGCTGTCGCCGGAGTAGTCGAGCGCCCCACCCCGGCCGACGCGGTTCACCCCGACGACGTACGCCTGGTTCTCGATGGCTCGCGCCTGGAGCAGGGTCGACCAGTGGCGACGTCGCTTGGCCGGCCAGTTGGCGACGACGAGGTATGCGTCGGTGTCGTGGGCCAACGCCCAGAACTCGTCCGCGAACCGCAGGTCGTAGCAGACGAAGAGCGAGCACCGGACGCCCTCGACGTCGACCGTGACGAACTCGGTGCCGGCGCGGACGTACTTCTCCTCCTCGGCATGGGAGAACGGGTGGATCTTCCGATACCGGGCGGTCGATCCGTCGGGCGCAGCGAGCACGAACGAGTTCGACGGACGGTCGTCGCCCTCGGGTGCGTCGGCACCGATCTCGGGGCACGAACCGCCGACCCAGACACCGTGCGTGCGAGCCTGCTCGGCGAGGAACTGCGACGACGGACCGCCCTCGGGCTCTCCGATGCCCGGCGTGTCGAACGAGAAGCCCGTCGAGAACGTCTCGGTCAGCACCACGAGGCGGGCCCCGCCCGCCGCGGCTCCTGCGATCTGTGGTGAGAGTCGCTCGAAGTTCGCGTCGCGGTCGTGCCACACGATGTCGTGCTGCAGCGCCGCGACCCTCAGGCCGGCGGGGCGGGTCACGAGTTCGCCCCGGCGAACGCTCGACGCAGGCGATCGGCCGCCTCGTCGATCACGTCGAGCTGTTTGCAACACGCGAATCGCACGAGGTGCCGCCCATGCGCCGGATCGGAGTAGAAGACCTCGTCCGGGACGGCGACCACTCCCGCTGTCGACGGGAGCGATCTGCAGAAGGCCATCCCGTCGTCGGCGCCGACCGACCGGATGTCGACGTTGACGAAGTACGTACCGTCGGGGACGAACGTCGAGAAGCCGGCGTCGACGAGCGCTCCGGCCAACCGGTCGCGGGCCGCCTGCAGATCGCCGGCGAGGCGGTCGAAGTACTCGTCGCCGAGCCTCAGTCCGGCGGCGATCGCCGGCTGGAACGGCGCACCGTTGGTGAACGTCAGGAACTGCTTCGCGGTCCGGGCGGCGGTGACCAGTTCCTGCGGACCGGTCATCCAGCCGATCTTCCAGCCGGTCGTGTGGAACGTCTTGCCGCCCGACGAGATGGTGAGTGTGCGTTCGGCCATCCCGGGAAACGTCGACAGCGGCGTGTGGGTGGCGCCGTCGAACACGAGGTGTTCGTAGACCTCGTCCGTCACGACGATCAGGTCGTGCTCGATCGCCACCTCGGCGATGAGGCGCAACTCGTCGTCGTCGAACACCTTGCCGGTCGGATTGTGCGGCGTGTTCAGGAGCAGGATCCGGGTCGTCGGGCCGACCGCTGAGCGGAACTCGACCTCGTCGAAGTGGAACTTCCCGTCGTCACCGGGGCGGAGGAGGACCGGCACGGGGACGGCCGATGCCAGCGCGATCCCCGCCTGGTAGCTGTCGTACATCGGCTCGAACAGCACGACCTCGTCGCCGGGGTCGAGGATGCCGAGCAGGGCACCGGCGAGTGCCTCGGTGGCACCGGCCGTGACCGTGATCTCGGTGTCGGGGTCGAGGTCGATGTCGTAGAAGCGCTTCTGGTGTTCCGCGACGGCGAGCCTCAGATCGGGATCGCCGAGCCCGGGGGCGTACTGGTTGACGCCACGACGGATGGCGTCGATCGCGGTGTCGAGCACCTCGGCCGGGCCGTCGGTGTCGGGGAAGCCCTGGCCCAGGTTGATGGAGCCGGTCGAGACCGCGAGCGCCGACATCTCGGCGAAGATCGTGGTTCCGAACCCGGACAGCTTCCCGGACAGCACATCGTTCGGCACGGCGACCGAGCCTAGGTCCACCGTCCGTCGGCGACCTCTCGGACCGTCCGGTCGATGTCGAGCGGACGCAGCGATCGTCCGCTCCTCGGGTGGGCGGACCTCCGTCCGCTACTCGGGGGGACGCAGCGTCGAGCCCGTGTCGTCGCGGGAGGACGCCGGCTGGAGTTCGGGATCGTCGCCCGGTGGTGGTGGGACGGGTGCCCGCCGCCGGTCGGGTCCGATGTAGTCGTAGGTCGACACGGCCGCGCGCCCGCCCGACGGGGACTGCAGCTCGTCGTCGGCCGCCGCGATGGTGTCGGCGATGCGGTGACCGACCCCCGTGGTCTTCGCCTCGTACATGGCCACGTCGGCGGTGCGGATGAGCGAGTCGAGGTCGCGGCCGTGGCGAGGGAAGATGGCGGCTCCGATGCTCGCTTGCATGCGGATGTCGCCGACGACCGGCGACTCGGCGAGCCCGTCGGAGATCCGCTCGGCGCGGTTGCGGACGGCCGAGCGTTCCTCGAGGCCGGGGAGGAGGATCACGAACTCGTCGCCGCCCCACCGACCGACGCGGTCGGTGTCACGCACGGCCGACACGAGGCGCTCGGACACGGCCTTCAGCACGAGGTCGCCGAACTGGTGCCCGTGCGTGTCGTTGATCTCCTTGAACCCGTTGAGGTCGACCACCATGATGCAGGCGCCCGAGGAGAGCCGCTCGGACTTCTCGATCTCCTCGATCGCCAGGCGCTCGAACTCGCGGCGATTCACGAGGCCGGTGAGGTCGTCGGTGGTCGCCCGCTTCTCGAGGCTGCTGCGCTCGGCGAGGAAGGTCCAGGCCGCGAGTCCGAGGAGGACGGTGCTGAGGAGGAGCAACGTGGCGTAGAGGCCGGTGGCGTCTCCGGCGAGTCCCATCGTGCCGTCGACGGAGGCACTCACGAGGAGAACGCCCTGATCGAACGGCGCGGCGAGCGGCATCGACGCCGTCCGGCGGCCATCGGCCACGGTGAGGACCGTGCCGGTCGTCGCGCCATCGTCGTCGACCGTGGGGACGAAGGTCTCGACGGTGATCTGGACGGCGTCGTCGGTGGTGCCGGAGTCGGTCACGTCGGCCTCGAGGCGTTCCGACGTCTCGACGAGGTCGATCGCGCTGATCGCCACGATCGGCGTCTGGACGACGGCCGTGACCTGCGCGCCGTCGCGTTCGGTGGCGGCGACGACCACCACCGAGTTGGTCGCCTCGTCGATTCCGGCGACCGTCGACTGCGCCGGGTCCTGACGGGACAGGAGCTCGCTGACGATGCCGAGCGACAGCAGATCGCCGTCGCTGCAGTCGGCAGCGGTGATGCCGAGGCACGCGGATCCGTCGCCGACGATGGCGCGTGTCGACGTGGTCAGGTCGAGCACGTCGGCGTCGGGGCTCTCGATCGCGAAGCCGACGAGCGCTCGGAGCGCGTCGACGCGCTCGATGATCGCGGTCTCGGTGAGGAGCATGGCTCCGATCGCCCGATCCTCCTGCTCGTCGCGCTCCGATGCGCGCTCGTCGAGCACCCGCGAGACCGAGAAAACGAGGAGCATCAGGCTGCCGAACAACGCGATGAGCCTGATGAGCCTCATGGATCCCTCTCGGTCGCTCCGTGAGCGACCTTGAGCGAACGTAATCGAAACGTCACCTTGGTTGGATGGCCGGCCACGTTGTGTCGGGTCTCTGACGAAGGTCGGACACGGGCGGTGATGGGCGCCCGGACGCGAACGAGTCCCCGAGCACGATCACTCGGGGACTCGGCAGCGCGCTCGGAGAGAGTCGAACTCCCAACCGCTTGATCCGTAGTCAAGTGCTCTATCCATTGAGCTACGAGCGCTGGTGCCCGAAGGCCGCCACAGTCTAGAGCTGTCCGCGGGGAATGCGTCACCGGTTCGGACGGACTCAGAATCCCCAGGGACCCCATCCACCCGCACGCTCGTACAGCACGAGAGCGGCGGTGATGTTGGTCTCGGGGTCGTAGAGCTGTTCGTCGGAGGTGACGCCGAGATCGGCGAGCCAGCTCCGGTGCACCGACCAGTAGATCTGGAAGATCCCGTAGCAGCAGAAGTTCTTCGCTCGGGGGTCGAACCGGCTCTCGCGGAAGGCGATCTCGATCGCCCGGTCCTCGAGATCGTCCGGCCAGATGTCGCGAATGAGCTGTTGGATCTCCTCGGCGGTCTCCGGCACGTCGGGCGCCGGCACGGTGGTGGTGGTCGTGGGCGTTGCCGTGGTGGTCGTCACGTCGTCGGGCGGGTTCGGGGTGCGGGAGCCCTCGGGGAGGCAGATGGTCGACCCCGGGAAGAGCGGTGTCGACGTGGTGGCGGCGTTCGCGTCGAGCAGGTCGTCGAGTGGGACGCCGGCCTCCTCCGCGAGCCGCAGCCAGAAGTCGCCGACGACCACCTCGTAGTCGATGGCGCAGTCGCGGGTCTCGCGGTCGGCGCCCTCGTCGGCCGTCGCCGAACCGGTCACGGAGCCGGTCGATGCTCCGGCGCCGCCTCCGGGTGTCTCGTCGGCGTCGCCGTCGTCGGTGTCCCCCGAGTCGCCGTCGCCCGGGTCGCCGTCACCCGGAACCTCGGTGCCGACCGGCTCGTCCCCGTCGGTGGTGCTGGGAGCGGTCTCGTCGTCCGGGGTGGTGTCCGGGGTGGTGTCGGTCGTGTCGTCGTCGACCTCGTTGACGGGGATGGCGGGCGGCAGGGTGGCGGGGTCGAGGAGCGTGCCCGAGGCAGGGGGTGTGCCTCCGGTGTCGGGTGCCGGTGCACTCGACGGGCTGAGCGGGACGGTCGACACGTCGGCGAGGTCGGACGCGGGAGCCCCGGTGATCGTGTCGGTCGAGTCGTCACCACCGATCACGAACGGGAGGAGCAGGGTGAGCGTGACGACCACGGCGCCGACGCGGAGGATGAGTGGGTCGATGCCGTCGCGTCGGACCTCGGCGTCGCCGGTGGCGAACGCGGTGTCGAGGTCGTGGTGCGGAGCCGGATCGCGGTCGGGGAACTCCGGCCGTCGACGAGCCACGCCGTGGCGCGGCGCGAGGTCGCGGCGGGCGTCGACGTACGGCACGTCGTCGGCGGTGTCGTGCAGCTCGGGGCGGGGGATGCCGTGGGTGCGGGTGGCGTCGGAGTCGCCCGACAGGGCACGATCCCACCAGCGCCGGATCATGGCACCGAGACCGTCGACGGCGGATGGTCGGCCGTCATCGGGGTGGCGGTTCGATCGACGGGGCCGGTCGTCCCAGTCGGGCACGTCGCCCCAGAAGTCGTCGGTGTCGTTCATCGCCCTGCTGAGTCCCAACTCGCCTCCGGGAGGACCCGACGGCGTTCGAAGGCGCGAGTCTGGTCGCAGCGTCACGCAAATGCAACGCGGCCGTCACCTGGACGACATGCGTGTCATTCCGCCGGCTCGATCGGCCGAGCTGGGACCGGGCGCAGAACCGCCACCGCGCGACCGTCGGACACACCGTCTCGCGTCAGACCGCGAGTCGGACGATCACGGGAACGACAGCAACTGAGAGTGATTCTCACGTGATCGCTAGGCTCCGTCCACATGGACAGCCCTTCGGTCGACACCTCTGCCGTCGAGTCCTCGGTCGGGGTGGCGACGTGGCAGCACCGATGGCGTGGCGGGTTGTGAGCACTCGGCGTGTACGGCTCCCCCGTGCGGGGACCTGACTTCTCCGGCACCAGCACCGTCGAGCACGCCCTCGACGGCATCGACGCACCCGTCGACCTGGCGAGCCGGCGTCGACGCGCATTCGACGATGCGTTCGCGCCGGGCGCCACGGTGGCCGTCGGCGCCAACGCGTCTCGATCTCTGGTCGACGCGCTGAAGTCGAGTGGACGGCGTCCGGTGTTCGTCCCGCTCGACGCATGGTCAGCTCCCATCCCGAGCGACGACGTGGGCGGCGTGGTCGTGGGAGCGGTCAGCGGCCGGGTTCCGGCCGTCGACACCTCACTCCCCGTCGTCGTGGACGCCGGCGAGCACCGTGTGCCGTCGACCGGTGGGCCACCGATCGATGTCGAGGCCCTGACGCGTGTGCACGACGACATCGCAGTGGGAGTTCGCGCTGCCGCCGGCTTCGACGTCCTCCCCGGCCATGGGGTCGCCGACACCCCGGTGACCGGCGTGGTCGTTCGGCTGCCGGACCCCGCCGACCCGACGACGTTCTACGCCTACGCCCGAGGCGAGCACACGGGGATCGAGTGGGTCGCGCTGCGCCAGCCGCTCCACCCGCAGGCCCGTCACGACGTGTCGGCCGCCGATCTCGAGCGCTCGTCTCGCCATCTCGCTCACCTGTTCCACCTCCCGATCGGTGATCGGTTCAGCGTCGACGAGGTCGATCACGCCGTGCTCGGTGTGGTGAAGGCCGCCGAGTACCTCGGATGGCGCTGGTGGCAGGACCCCGATCTGGTCGAGCAGTACTCGACCTTTCTCGACGACCGGTACGGGCCGGGACACGACGCCTATCGCCCGGCGTTCGAGCCCCGTCGGTCGGAGGGGCCGTTGTGACGCTGCCCGGGCTCGGCCCGACACGCGATCCGGGCCATGTCGCCCGGTTGAAGGCTGTCGTCGCCGACCTGGTTGACGACGTCGATGCCACCGTGCTGGTGACCGAGTTGGCCTGTTCGGAGCCGGGCTGTCCGCCGATCGAGACCGTGATCGCCGTGTTGGCCGACACCGGGAACGTGCAGTACAAGATCCACAAGCCGGTCGCCGAGGTCGACGTCGACGATGTTCGGGCGGCGGTGGACACGCCGTGTGACCGCCGCTGATCTCCGCCGGTCACACGAGTCCGGCGGCCGCTCGCCGAAACGCCGACCGGGGTGGACGTCCGAGTCGGAAACACGAACATCCACCCCTGTCGGTGGCGGAGAGGGTGGGATTTGAACCCACGGACCCCGGAGGGTCAACGCCTTAGCAGGGCGTCCCATTCGGCCGCTCTGGCACCTCTCCTTCGGACCCCTCGGTCCGGGCGGCGAGTGTACCGGCCGTGGCCGGGGTGCCGCCGGTGCCGACGACCGCGTCACTGGCCTCGGGCGCTGGGGTCGACGCCGGCGAAGCGCAGCAGGTCGGTCGTGCGGAATCCGACCGCATCATCGGCGATCGGCCACGTGGGTGTCCACGGATCACGAGCGTTGACGTACGACGTCCGATCGAGCTCGAGCAACCCGATGAACACCTCGGCGACGATGCGTCCGCCGACCGGCCCGAGGTGGAGACCGTCTGCGACGAGTTCTGCCTCGCGGAGGACGTAGAAGAACAGCGGCGTGTTCGTCTGGAGTCCGGCGCCGAACCCCTCCAGCTCGGACAGGTCGGCGGCCGAGAGCACCGGCGCGCCCATGCGCTGTGCCAGCCGCTGGCCGGAGGGCAGCTGGAACGTCACGTGTCGCAGGAGATTGCGCGATGCCAGTGAGGCCGGCCCGATCGGCTCCCCGCGGTCGCTCGCGATGATGCCGAGCGGTAGCTGGAACAGCGGAGTCGACAGTCGTGTGTCGATCCGCTTGTTGAACGCGGCGTTGCCGTCGCCGAAGTCGAAGAACGTCTGCCATGCGATGAACCGTCGCGGCGACCGATGTCCGCCGCTCAGATCGTCCGGGTCAGCTGGTGGCGTCTCGCTCTGGCTGATGGTCGGATCGAAGACGAATCCGACGAACGGCGCGCCGCCGTTGCCGGTGAAGTTGGCTCGGTACGAGGGTCGGACCATGGAATGCCCGAACCGGAAGCACGCGGTCGAGAACTCCACCGGGATCCGGGCCTTCGTGTCGACGTAGAACCGTCGACCGCGCTCGACGATGTCGGTGACCATGGTCTGGCCGACGTAGTGCGGCAGCCACTCGTGGACGACGAGCCACTGGTAGTGCCAGCGCAGCTCGCGTCGAGCCTGATCGAACGCGTCGGCCGCCGACCGACCCGACGTTCGGTGTCGATCGAGCGCCGCGTTGTGTGCGAGGAGGAAGGCGCAGTGCAGTCCGTTCAGCATCATGTTCTCGTCGTTGCGGGGGTCGCCCATCACCGCCTGTCCGGCACCGTTCCGGGGCAGGTCCTCGAACACTCCTCCGGACTCCACCCGGAGCCGGAACGGGTCATCGTCGTCGTAGAGCTCCGGGCTCAGTTCCGGTCCGCCGCCGTAGACGCTGTCGAGATCGAAACGGGCCGTTCGTACGTTGATGCTGCGCTTGAGGTTCGTCGGCTGGTTCAGGAGGCTCGTCGCGTCGAGCGTCAGGTCGTGGTCGATGAACTGACCGACGAAGGTCATCCCGGCGGTCATCGTCGGGTTGTCGGGATTGCCGACACTCAACGCCGGATCCTGGAACAGCGCCTCCGGACCGGCGTCGAGCGGATCGCGGGCGTCCATCGGTCCGCCCGGCGCGCCGAGGGCGGCCAGCGCCTCGGTGAGGTGCTCACTCGGCTCCGCGAACGCCGGCTCGTCGAACATCCGCGTGAACGGCTGCGCCCGCGCCTCGCCGTCGTCGGCGGCGTCGCGGTTCGAGGAACGCGTCGAACTCGTCCGCCTCCCCTCGGAGCGACCCGCCGACGCCGGCCCCGGAGTGGTCATGGTCGTCGCGGCGACGCTCGCTCCCGCGCCGAGTGCACCGAGCATCGAGCGACGCGACCACCGTGTCGGTGCGGTCGCCGTCGAGCTCTCGTCGGCGGGATCGCTCGTCGTGCTCCTCGATGTGGCCGACCTCGACACGGTCGACCTCGCCGCCGTCGGGTCGTGCAGCGAGTGGTCGGTCGGAGGCCAGTGCGTCGGGTCGGGTTGGATCGGGGCGGGCCAGCTGGTCGGCGTGTCGGGCGCGTCGTCGGTGTGGTCGATGGGCATCACTGCGTACTCCTCGGTGGTGGTGGGCGCCCGCACCGAGACGACGCCGCCGATCGGCGCCCGGTGTGCTCGAGGCCTCGTCATCATTTCGTCACACGTCGTCGCGAGGCCGGTCGGCCGGCGGTGCCCTCGATGGCCGCCTACGTCCGGAGCCATCGATCATGGCGGCCGGACTGTGTCGCGGAACCCCAGCTCAGATCATCCGGCTGTGGCGATTCGACGACGCTCGTCACCACCTGCTGGGAGCGGCTGGCCTCTGTCGGCGATCGACCGGCTGTCGTCTCGAGTTCTGTTACGGATTCGTTACACTTCGCCGGTAATGGTCGGCGGCCGTCAACCGGGGTTCGTGTGTCGTTCGCCCACCGGGTCGGTGACCCGTGATCGGTCGGTCGTAATGCCGGGCGGGCCGGCGGCGTCGTCAGGGTGGGTGATGGCGGACGTCCACCGATCAACGACACGTCCAGGAGGACCAGACCCGTGCGAGTGAGCACCAACATCAGCGTGAGATCGAGATCGACGACGCGTCGCGTGGCCGTCGCGGTCGCCGTCGGGAGCGCGCTGCTCGGCACGTCGGTCGCAGCGGGCCCGCGGCTCGTCGACACCGAGCCGGTTCCCGAGTCGATCGAACTCACGTGCGACACCGTCGACGGCGACGACGGTGTCGTCGTCCGATGCGACTGGACCGAGCCGACCGTGGACGACGCAGCGGGCGTGCAGTTGGCTCGTCGCACCGGCCGGCTCGCACGGACCGATCGGCCTCGAGACCGAGTCGTGATGCGCACCGACGACCTGACGACGACGAGTTTCACGGACGATGCGGTGCGGCCGGGGCGCCGCTACGCCTACGTGGTCCGGGTGATGGGTGCCGACGGAGGCACGCTCGAGCGCAGCGCCGCCGCCGTCGTCGCGATCCCGAAGGCGGAGACCTCACGCCAGCGTGAGCGCGTGTCGCTCTCGTGTGGTGTCGGCGTCGACGCGAGCACGGTCACCTGCGACTGGGAGGTGCCGACGGCAGCCGACGCAGCGACGGCCACGCTCGTCCGCTCGATCGACCGCGGCGATGCCGTGGCCGTGGCCCGGTTCGAAGCCGGCGGGCCGACCTCCTTCAGCGAGCCGGTCCCCGACGGCGCGAGCAGGCTCGGATACCGCGTGCTCCTCACCGACGTCGACGGAGTGGTCGTGGCGACGAGTTCGAAGGTGTCGATCCGAACGGTCGACGCGGAGCGACCGGCCGCCGACCGGTCCGATCGCGTCCGCCGAGCGGAGCGTGTCGACGACGTGGACCCGACCGAACTCGATGGCGAGCGCGACCGAGGAGCCCGGCGATCCGATCGGAGCCCAGACGATGGCCGACGGCGAGGTCGGTCCTGAGCAGCGCAGCGGCGAGGCGACGACGAGAGCGAGTCTCGAGCGTCAGGTCGGCGGTGGCCGAGGTCGACGACGCGACTCTGGTGGCGGCGTCGATCGACGAGCCCGAGTGCTTCGCCGAGCTGTTCCGGCGGTATGTGGACGAGATCCGCCAGTTCGTGTGGCGTCGGTGTCGGTCGGCCCATCTCGCCGACGAGATCACAGCGGTCACCTTCGAGAAGGCGTGGCGAGCACTCCCGACCTTCGAGCCGAGGCACGCGACGGTGCGGCCCTGGCTGATGCGAATCGCAGCGAACGAACTCGCCAGCCACTATCGATCGCAGGATCGACGGCGTCGCCGGGAGCATCTCGCCGCCGTTCGTGACCCGACGGCGGTGCCACCGGTCGACGACGACACGCGATGGCACGATCGCCGCACGCTGACCGCGATGTCGACGTTGTCGGAGCGGCACCAGGAGGTCTTGATGTTGCGGTTCGTCGGTGGCCTCGACGCCGAGACGACCGCCGGTGCGATCGGCGTGACCCGACCGCATCTGGCGGTGATCCAACATCGCGCGATCAGCGCCCTGCGCCGAGCGGTCCAGGTCGAGGAGAACCGGAGGACCCGTCGATGAACCAGGTCCGTCGCCGTGGCGTCGTCGATGCGCTGCACCGGTCGGGCGACCTCACGCCCGCACCGCTCACTCCGCCCCGACGCAGCGCACTCGAACAGAGGGTGATGCGCCACGTCGGCGACTCGGCGCCGTGCGACGGCGCTGACACGGAATTCGGCGCTCAGACGGACTGCGCGCCTCGTCGTCGCGCCCGGAGCCCGGTGTCCGCGTGGGGACTTCGCGCGGCGATCGTTCTCGGGATCGTCGGGGTGGCGACGGCGTTCGCCGTGGTCGGGAGCCACGACGATTCGCGGACCGTGCTGGCTGCCGCCGACGAGGTGATCGTGGAACGGCCCGACGGCACCGTGATGGCCGGTGCAGCGGGTGTCGAACTCGCCGACGGCTCGCTCGTGACCGTGGGACCGTCGGGTCGCGCGGGGGTCGGTGATGTCGTGTACGGAACCGGGCGGTACCGGGTGGACGATGGGGCGCTCACGCCGATCGCCGGGGCCGCGCCGCGGTCGTCCCCGATCCCGACCACACTCACCGAGACCGCGATTCCCACGACCGCGGTCTCGACGAGTGGTGCGCCGACGTCGACGCCTTCCTCGACAGCGGGCTCGACACCTTCCTCGGGACCTTCCTCGACGGCGGGCTCGACTCCGGACTCGGTCGCCACCGATGCTCCGACGGGCGGGTCGGGTGACCGGGAGCGCGGTTCCGACGAGGATCGTCGCGACGACGACGAGCGACGGGAGAAGCCCGCGTCGTCGTCGCCCGACGCGACGGACGAGTCCGATCGCGGATCGCCGACCGGCGGCTCGGACGGCGGCGCTGGTGACGGCGGCGGAGGTTCGGACTCCGACGATCGCGACCGACGCGACCGGTCGCACGGTGGATCGGACGACCAACGGAACCGTGGCGGGCACGACGGTGACGGTTCCGACCGTGGCGGGGACCGAGACGAATCGAGCGGTGGCGGCCGCGATCGGCCGTGATCGGTGTGCCGTCGACGGTGCGGCGACGCAGATGGGCCCGATCGCGGCAGTAGATTCGCGGGCGGAACGGTGGCAGAGCGGACGAATGCACCCGCCTTGAAAGCGGACGGCCTTCACGGGCCCGGGGGTTCGAATCCCCCCCGTTCCGCCAACGCCGACGGGGCGGCGCGACGAGATCAGCCGGTCGAGATGTCGATGCCGAAGATCTCGCGGAACCGGTCGATGTAGTCGGCGTCGTCCTCGATCGTCCCCAGTCCGATCCAGTCGTCGTCGCTGATTCGGTCGTGCAGCGAGGCCATCTCGACGCCGCCCCAGCTGACCGGCCAACGGAGCTTCGGCGTGTCGGTCGTGATCGCCTCCTCGATCACGCGGCCGACCTCGAAGGGATCGGTCGCGCTGGCCATGCCCGCCGCGTAGAACTGGAACATCCGCCGGTAGTGGGCGTCGTATGCGCCCGACGAGTTCGGAGCGTCGATGTTCTTGGCGAAGATCGCCGACTTGGTCACCCCCGGCTCCACGATCACGACGCGGATCCCGAACGGCGCGACCTCTTGGGCGAGCTGCTCGCTCACGCCCTCGAGCGCCCACTTCGATGCGACGTAGGGCGATTGAGCGAGCGCGGCGATCCGTCCCGCCACCGACGTGACGTTGACGATCGACCCCGACCCGCGCTCGCGCATCTGAGGCAGGACCGCCTGAGCACAGCGCGTCGCGCCGCAGACGTTGATGTTGAACACGTCGAGGAGCAGTTGCGACGGTGATTCCTCGACCACTGCGTTGCCGCCGACGCCGGCGTTGTTGACCAGCGTGTCGACCCGACCGGCCCGCTCGAGGATCTCGGCGAATCCGTCGCGAACCGAGTCGTCGTCGGCGACGTCGAGTTCCGCCAATTCGACCTCGACGCCCGCGTCGGCGGCCAGACCGAGCATCTTCGCGGCCTTGGCGGCGGCGCGCACCGTGCCGATCACACGGTGTCCGATCGACGCGAGGTGGATCGCGGTCGCGCGCCCGATCCCGGAGTTGGCGCCGGTGACGACCGAGACGGGACGAGAGTCGCTGGTGCTCATGCGGGCGACGTTAGGCAACGACCCGGGTCGGCGAGCCCCTCGGCCGACGCGTCAGTGGATCTGGCCGCGGAGATCAGCGAGCCACCGATCGGCCTCGGCCCACCGGCCGCCGGACTCGACGCGGACTTCGTCGGCGCCCTCACCGGCCGCCGGATACGAGCCGAGGAACTTGACCTGACCCTGCTTCGCGTGGAGCGAACGCATCGCGTCGGCGAGCAGCTGGTCGCTCACGTGACCATCGGCGTAGACGATGAAGCAGTAGTCGCCCAGCCCGCCGTCCTTGATCGGCCGGCTCAGCAGATTCGACAGGTTGATCCGGCGCGCCGCGAACTCCTGCAGGATCGAGATGAGGCTGCCCGGCTCGTCGGAACGCTGGTGGATCACGAGCGCCGTGCGGTCGTGTCCGGTCGGGGCCGGGACACCCGTTCGGGCCACCAGCACGAAGCGGGTCTGGTTGCCGTCGTGATCGGCGATGTCGGCCGCGGCGATCTCGAGTCCGTACACCTCGGCGGCCACGCGAGGAGCGACGGCCGCGACATGGCCATCGTCGGACTCGGCGACCGTTCGGGCGGCGTCGGCGGTGGAGTTGGCCGCTGCGACCTCGATGTCGGGGAACGTCTCGCGCAGGTATCGATGGCACTGCGCGGTGGCGACCGGGATCGAGCGGATCTCGCGGATCGACTCGAGGTCGGTGTCCTTTCGGACGAGCAGGCAGTGTTCGATGTCGATCACCACCTCGTGCTGGATGAGGAGGTCGTGGTCGAACGCGAGCGCGTCCTGGGTGAAGTTGACCATCCCCTCGATGGAGTTCTCGATCGGGACGAGGCCGAAGTCGAGATCGCCGCTCTGGACGGCGTCGAGGACGTCGGGCACGGTGCGGTGCGGGACGTGTTCCGCCCCGGCGAGGTGGTCGAGTCGTCGCAGCGCCTGCTCGGTGAAGGTTCCGAACGGTCCGAGGAACCCGATGCGTTGGCCCATCAGCACCGACCCATCAGGCGAGGACCGAGTCGACGAAGGCCGCGATGTCGGCAGCCGACGATTGTCCGGCCTTGCGGGCGAGCACCGTGCCGTCGCCGTCGACGATCACGACGTAGGGGAAGGCCGGTCCGCCGAAGGCCTGGAAGGCCGTGCTCAGCTCGTCGTCGGCGAACGTGTCGTACGGCCACCCGAACCCGTCGAGCCATTCGTAGGGCGGGAAGTTGTCGCGATCGGAGGCGACCGCCGTGCTGACGCCGACGACCTGCAGGTCGTCGGGGAGGCCACCGTCGGCCAACGACACGAGTTCGGGCACCTCGGCGTTGCAGGCGGGACACCAGTGTGCGAGGAACACGAGCATGCACGGCGAGCCCGTCGCTGCGCCGAGGATCCGCTCCTCACCCTCGAACGTGGCACCGGTGACGACCGGTGCGGCCGTGCCGATCGTGGGATCGGTCGCGTTGGGGTCGAACGGCGGCAGCGGAGCACCGGTGATGGAGACGGGCTGCACGGCGGCGAGACCCGCCGGTGGACCGACGTCGTCGCCGGAGTCGCCGGCGGGCTCGGAGCCGTCGCCTTCGAGGAGGTCGCCATCGGCCGGGAGCGGCTGCGCCGACTCGTCGCCTTCGAGGAGGGGGAGGTCGACGTCGCCGGGAGCCGGGGCCTCGCTGTCGGGGTCGGTCGTGGTCGGCGCTCCTCCGGCATCGGACCCGTCGGACGAGTCGTCGTCGGAGCCGCAGGCGGCGACCGCGAGCGCGACAGCGACGGCCAGGGCGACGCTGCGGCGGGTGGTCGAACCGGTGCGAGGCGCGGTCCGGGGGGCGGTGGTGCGCATGTGACCAGTCTGGCGGATCGTCGCCGAAGTCCTCCGGCACCCGACGGTGACGTGACCGCCGACGCACCACGAGGCCCGACGTAGTGTCCGGTCCGTGCCGGGCCCGAGTCGTCGAGTCGATCGCGAGACGATCCGTGATCTCCGTCGGACCCGCCGTCGACGTCGGTTGGGCGACATCGAGTGGTTCGACGTGGCCTACCGCGTCTACCTGTTCGCCCTCGTTGGCACGATCGCCGTCGTCGTGGCGTCCGATGCGGTCGGCGGACTCATCCCCGACGATCTCACCACCGAGCGCATGGTCGGCGTGGGGCCCGGGTTCGCCGGTCTCGCCGTGGTGGTCGCCGTCGGTCTGGGTCTCCGGGCCGGGGCCGAGGGAGGGCCGATCTCGATCGAAGCGGGGGACGCTCGGCACCTCGTCCTCGCGCCGATCCCTCGTCGGTCGTGGATGCTCGCCCCGGCCGCGCAACGAATCCGGTCGGTCGCGTTCGGCGCGGCGTTGCCGACGGCGGTCGTGGCACAACTCGTGGCGCGTGAGGTCGACGGGTCGCGCGCTGCCTGGGCCGGCGCCGGGGCGCTGTTCGGTGGCGCGGTCGGGGCAGTGTTCGTGGCGGTCGCGATCGTCGCGCACGCCGCGCGCCTCGCCCGCTGGCTCGCCGCTTCGGGCCTCGTGGTGCTCGTCGGGTGGCAGGTCGCGTCGGTCGTGACGACGTGGAGGCGGTGGTCCGACACGCCCGTCGACGAGACGGCGACCGACGGGTCGCTCGGAGCACTCGAAGCCGGACCCGGCGACCTCCTGGGGAGCGTCCTGTTCTGGGGCGTCCGACAGCGGGGCGTCGATGTGATCGCCGTGGCCGCGGTGGTCGCGATCGGACTGGTCTCCCTCGTCGCCGTCGGACGTGTCCGCGCCGACGCGCTCGAGCGCCGCGCCGCGCTGGTCGCTCAGCTCCGTTTCGCCGCGACCACCCAGGACCTCCGCACGGTGATGCTGCTCCGGCGGCAGTTGCGGTCGGAGCGGCCACGATCGACGCCGTGGATCCCGGTCGGCATGCGCGCCGCACCACCTTCGGTGGCGAGGGCGTGGGCGAGTGTGATGCGTGTGCCCGCCTCTCGCCTCGTCCGGTGGGTCGCCCTCGCTGCGGTTGCCGGTGTGTCCGCTGCATGGACGCTCACGTGGACTCCGGTGGCGGGCGTCGCCCTGGTCCTCGCGTTGTTCGTCTTCGGGCTCGAGGCGGTCGAACCGCTCGCCCAGGAGATCGATCGTCCGGGCCGTACCGACGGGCTCCCGGTCCCCCGCGGCCGACTCTTCGTGTCGCTCGCTCCCGCGACCCTGGTCCTCGCCATCGTGATGTCCCCCGTCGGCGCCGGTGCGGCGGTCGTGGTCGCGCCGGACTCCGTCGGGTTCCTCGCGTTCGCCGTCGCACCGATCGTCGCCGTCCTCGGCGTGATCGGCTCGATCTCGTCGACCGTGGGCGGAGCCGCCCCGATCGCGGTCGTGCAGCGCACCGACGTCTTCGGCCGCGATCGTGGTGAGGTCTCGGCGTTGGCGGTGCCCGAGTTCGCCGGTCTCGCCCAGGTCACGGGTGGACTCCTGCCGCTCGTGCTCTCGGCGCCTGCGGTCGTCCCGGTGCTCGCGCTGCGCGCCGATGTCGACCCCGTGTCCGTCGTCGTTCGCGGAGCGCTCGGCGCAGCGCTCGTCGCGGCGGGTCTGCTGTGGTGGATCCGTCGCCGCGATGCCTGGGCGGTCGCGGCACGCAACTTCTTCTCCGGCCAGGGCCTGACCGCAGGTGAGGTCTCGTGACGGCCGATCCGGCGACGCGACCGGCCTCCGGTCCGGCGATCGAGACCGTCGGCCTCGCCCGCTCGTACGCGGGCGTCGACGCACTTCGAGCGCTCGATCTCACGGTGGCGACGGGCGAGCGGGTGTCGCTGGTGGGGCACAACGGCAGCGGCAAGACGACACTGCTGCGTCTGCTCGCGGGATTGCTCGAGCCGTCGAGTGGTTCGGCCACGATCACCGGGTCGCCGGTCGGTTCGATCGCTGCGCGAGCGGCCGCCTCGTACATCTCGGACGCACCGGTCTTCTACGACGATCTGTCGGTGCGCGAGCACCTCGACTACGTCGCACGGCTGCACGGCACCGACGACGCGGACGTGCACGCCGACTGGCTCCTCGAACGCCTCGGGCTCGTCGGACGATCCGACGACCTGCCCGCCACGTTCAGCCGAGGACTGCAGCAGCGCGCCGCCATCGCCATCGCGTTCGTTCGACCCTTCGACGTACTCTTCGTCGACGAGCCGTTCGTCGGGCTCGATCGCGACGGTCGGCGAGCTCTGGTCGAGCTCGTCGAGTGGGCGTCGTCCGACGGTGCGGCGGTGGTCATCGCCACCCACGACCTCGACCTCGCCGCGCAGGGCGACCGAGTGATCGCCCTCGTCGAGGGTGAGGTCGGGTACGACGGCCCGCCCGACGACGTCGACGTGGGCGAACTCGTGGGGTGGACCACCTCGTGACCGCCTGACCGGATCGGTCGGCCGAGAGCGATCTCACGATCGCGCGGTGGCGTCGGTCACGGATCGCCCCACGGATCGAGGCCCGGGTCGCGCGCTCCGTGCCGAGAGACCCCGAGAGAGGCGCGCGATGGGTCTAGTGTTGGCCGGATGCAGGAGTTTTCCTCGGTCACCGCCTCGTCGTACGACGCCGAGTCTCTCGCCCCGATGCTCACCGAGAAGGCGAGTGAAGGATGGGAGGTCGTCTCGATCGTGTCGGCGGGCACCAACGTCGTGGCCTACCTGCAGCGTTCGACCGAGAGTGCGTCGACCGCCGCACCCGATGACGGCACCGACACGGTCGCCGACGCCGTGGCGTCCGACGTCGCTGACGTCACCGCGGCGGCCGCCGAGGCCCCGGCCGCCGATCCCGTCGTCCCCATCGAGTCGACCGCCACGGGTGGTTGGGCCGCTGACGCCGGCTCCGATGCCGCCGACGGCACCGAGACGTCCGAGTCCTCCGATCCGTCGCTCGGTGCGGTCGCCGCCGGCGCCGTCGGAGCCACCGCAGCCGGAGCCGTGGTCGCCGATGTGGTCGCCGATCCCACGCCGGTCGCCGAACCGGTCCCCGAGGTCGATCCGGTCGTCGCCGGATCGGTCGCATCGGAGGCGACCGAGATCGCACCGAGTCTCCCGGGTGAGAGCCCGACCGTGTCCGTGCCCGAGACGGTCGACACCGCCGCCAACGAGGCCGCCGCCGCAGCCGCCGCAGCGGTCGACGAGCCTGCGGGGTGGGGAGCCGACCCGTCGGCGGCCGAGACGCCGGCGGCCTCTGCCGACTCGTCGATCATGGACCTCGCCGAACAGGTCGGAGCGGCCGAACAGGTCGAGTCGGTGAGCACCGCCGCCTCCGATGCCGCGGGAGGCGCCGTCGCCGACGCCGCCGCAGCGACGGGGATGGCGGGCGCAGCCGTCACCGAGGCGGCCACCGGTGCCACCTCGGGGGCCGCCGAGACCGTGCTGGCGGGGACCGAGTCCGCCGAGACCGCAGTGGCCGATGCCGGCGCGACCGCCGAGACGGCGGTCGTCGAGACCACGGCCGCTGCCGAGACCGCCGTGTCCGACAGCGGCGTCCCGGCCGGGTGGTACGCCGATCCGTCAGGTCGCTTCGAGCTCCGCTACTGGGACGGCAACGCGTGGACCGAGCACGTCAGCCGCGCCGGACAGCAGTACACCGACCCGCCCGTCGCCTGATCCGTCACGCCTGGGGTCAGACCCAGAACGTGACCGCCGCCGGTGGGCCCGTCGACCCGTGATCCGTGACCTTCGACCCGCTGAGTGCGTCGTGCCGCGTCCCTAGGATCACCGTCATGCGCGTCACCTCGATCGGTCACGCCGGGATGCTCGTCGAGACGTCGGCGGGCTCGATCCTGTGCGACCCGTGGTTCCACCCCGCCTTCTTCGGATCCTGGTTCCCCTTTCCGCGCAACGACCAGCTGTCGGGCGACCTCGTCGCGCGGATCGAGAACGCCGACTTTCTCTACGTCTCGCACCTGCACGGTGATCACCACGACGAGCCGTGGCTCACTGATCATCTGCGTCGTGACATCCCGATCATCCTCCCGGGTTTCCCGTCGATCGAGCAGAAGAAGACGCTCGCGGCGCTCGGGTTCACCGAGTTCATCCGCACGACGCACACGAAAGAACACGAGATCGCGCCCGGACTGCGTGTCGCCGTCCACGTCGAGACGTCGATCACCGACGGCCCGGGAGGTGACTCGGCGCTGGTCGTCATGGCCGACGACGCGATCGTCGTCAACCAGAACGACTGTCGCACGACCGATCTCGGACAGCTCCGCTCGCACGGACCCGTCGATCTGCACTGGCTGCAGTTCTCGGGTGCCATCTGGTACCCGATGGTGTACGAGATGGATCCGGAGGCGAAGCGGGCCGCGGCGGTGGCCAAGGTCGACGCTCAGTTCGCGCGTGCGATGCGGTACGTCGAGAAGGTCGACGCTCGCGCCGTGGTCCCGAGCGCCGGTCCGCCGTGCTTCCTCGACCCCGAGCTGTTCCATCTCAACGTGATCGACGGCGACGAGGTGTCGATCTTCCCCGATCAGCGTGAGTTCCTCTCCCGGCTCGCTGATGCCGACCGCACGGGTGTGATGAACGTGCCGGGCACCGCCATCGAGATCGACACGACCCGTTCGGGCGCCGACGGCATCGCTGTGACCCACCCGTTCGACGAGGTCGAGGTTCGGGCGATCTTCGACGACAAGCGCGCGTACCTCGAGAGGTACCAGGCCGATTGGATGCCGTGGATCGACGACATGAAGGCGTCGTGGGCGCGTCAGGCGGCCGAGCCGTCGCGCGACCTCCTCGGCGAGCTGCAGGAGTGGTGGCACCCGCTGCTCGAGATGTGCCCGACCATCCGGTCGCAGATCGGTGCCAATGTCGTGCTCCGGGCGCTCGGCGACGACGAGTCCGGGGTCGAGCCGCTCGACATCGTGATCGACTTTCCGGCCGGCGAGGTGCGCGAGCACGCCGACGAGCCGTCCTCGTTCCGGTTCGACGTCGACCGCCGACTCGTCGAGACCGTCGTCGCCCAGCGGGCCGTCGACTGGTCGAACTCGCTCTTCCTGTCGTGTCGGTTCGTCGCGTGGCGCGACGGCGAGTTCAACGAGTACGTCTACAACTTCCTCAAGTCGTTGCTGCGGAGCCGGATGCGTCGTGCCGAGGCCGAGGCCGTCAGCAAGCTGGCGCCACCGGACCCCGATGCGTTGGCCGCCGAGCCCGACATCCGGGTGGGCGACTACGTGGTCCAGCGGCGCTGTCCGCACCGTGACGCCGACCTCGAGGCGTTCGGCGAGGTCGACGGCTGCGAGTTCGTCTGCACGCTCCACGGCTGGCGTTTCGACCTCGACACCGGCGCCTGCCTCACCAGCCCCGGCCACCAGCTCCGCATCCGCCGCGCCGACTGATCACGTCTGGGGTCAGACCCAGAACGTGACATCACACCTGGGGTCAGACCCCAGAGGTGATGAGCGCTGGCGGCGGTGTCACAGGTTTGGAGGCGTTTCGTCACGAACCGTCACTAGGTTCTGACGCATGGTCGCCGTGTTGGATCTCGGAATCGACCTCGACGTCTGGCCGTGGGTGTGGATCGGCGTGGCCGTCGTGTTCGCGCTCATCGAGCTCACCGTGCTGGCCGGATCGTTCGTGCTGCTGCCGTTCGCCGTGTCGGGCTTCGGTGCCGCATTGGCGGGCTTCTACGACGCGCCGGTGGAGCTGCAGTGGGCCATCTTCGTCTTCGGAGGCGCCGGCATCTGGGCGCTCTTCTGGCGCTACGCCAAACGGTTCATCAACGAGAACGCCATGCCGCAGGGCGTCGGCGCCGACCGATTGGTGGGCATGACCGCCATCGTCACGTCCACCATCGACTCCGACGACTCGAGCCGACGTGGACGGGTCAAGGTCGTCGGCGAGGACTGGGGAGCGCTGCTCTCCCAGGGCACCGTCGGCCCCATCATCACCGGGTCGAAGGTGCGGATCTCGCGCATGAACGGAACACGGGTCGAGGTCGAACCGCTCGACCAGTCATCGGAATCGCAACAGGAAGGACGCACATGAGCGCTCTCGCCATCATCATCGGCATCGTCGCCCTCATCGGGCTCGCGGTGCTCGTCGCCGCCGTCAAGATCGTGAGGCCGTACCAGCGCGGACTCGTCGAGCGACTCGGCAAGTACAAGACCACCGAGCAACCGGGGCTCCGCCTCATCGTGCCGTTCATCGAGACGATGCAGCTCATCGACATGCGCGAGCAGGTCGTCGACGTCCCGCCGCAGGAGGTCATCACCGCCGACAACGTGGTGGTGTCGGTCGACGCCGTCGTCTACTACGAGGCCACCGATCCCCAGCGCCTCGTCTACAACGTCGCCGACTTCTTCACCGCCATCACGAAGCTGGCGCAGACCAACCTCCGAAACCTCATCGGTGACCTCGAGCTCGACAAGGCGCTCACGTCGCGCGACACGATCAACACCCAGCTCCGCGAGGTGCTCGACGACGCCACCGACAAGTGGGGTGTGCGAGTGGTTCGTGTCGAGATCCAGCGCATCGACCCACCCGCCGACATCGTGTCGGCGATGCACGCCCAGATGAAGGCCGAGCGTGATCGTCGAGCCACCGTCACCGAGGCAGACGGCTACAAGGAAGCCGCCATCGCTCGCGCCGACGGCGAGAAGCAGTCGGCGGTCCTCGCGGCCGAGGGCCGCAAGTCGGCTGCGATCCTCGACGCCGAGGGCGAGTCGCAGGCCATCGAGCTGCGCGCCAAGGCCGACAAGCTGCGACTGACCCTGGTCGGCCAGGGTGAGGGAGACGCGGCCAAGGCCCGCCTCGTCGGGATCAAGGAAGCGGCCGCGGACCAGAACGTGCTCACGGTCGAGTACCTCGCGGCGCTCGAGCGAATCGGCGACGGTCGGGCCACGAAGCTCGTCATCCCCGCCGAGTTCTCGGGCCTGCTCGGAACGGTCGCGGCGTTGGCCGACACGGTCCGCCCCGACGAGTTCGACGACGAGCTGCGACCGAAGAACGGCCTGCCCATTCCCGACGACGTCGAGCGCGTCTCGCTCCCCGAGCCCGACCGCGCCGAGGCCCGCCGCCGATGACCCGCCGTTCGAACGCAGCGAGACGCCGCGGTTCGGACGCTCGCCGTCTCGCGGCAGTCCGAGGGGGTGATCGATGATGCGTCGGTCCGACGCTCCTCCCGCCGGGTGGTATCCCGACCCGGAGAATCTGACCAGGTTGCGGTGGTGGGACGGCCTCGACTGGACCGACATCCGGCGCGCCGTGCCGAGTGACGCCGAGCTGCTCGCCGCCCAGCGGTCGGCCGCCACGAACGCCGTGGCCGACCCGATGCGGGCGGGCCAGAACGTGCAGATGCCGCAGCAGCAACAGCAGCTGATGCCGCGTCAGGACGCGCAGCAACTCGTGGCCGAGGTGCGCCAGGCGGCCCGCGAGGAGGTCGACCGGGCGGCCTCGATGTTCACCCAGCGCGCCAACGACGCAGTGCGTCAGGTCACGCCGCTCATCTCGGGCTACACGAGCTCACTGACGCGGTGGATCCGTCGGGCGCTGATCATCGCCACGATCCTGCTCGTCGGATGGTTCGTGTTCCAGGTCATCGTCCAGGCGAGCTTCTTCGACTGGCTCGGCGACCGCATCGACAACCTGACCGACGACTCGCTCATCGCACCGTCGTCGGACGGTCCTCCTCCACCGTTCCGCTGATCACCGCATCGACCTCGATCTCCACGAGGAGCTCGGGGTCGATCAGCCCGGCGACCCGGAGCAGGGTCGCGGCGGGTCGGACCGATCCGAACACGTCGCCGTGCACTCGCAGCACCGCGTCGACGTCGTCGTGGTCGACGACGAAGATCCGGGTCCGCACCACGTCGTCGAGCGTCGCGCCTGCGTCGCGCAACGCCGCCTCGATGATTCGGATCGCCGCCGCTGTCTGGGTGGCGGCGTCGCAGCCGTCGACGTCGGGTGGCTGTGCACACGTCCCGGCCACGAACACCAGGTCGCCGATGCGCACGGCCCGGCTGTAGCCGTACACGTCTTCGTAGGGTCCGCCGGACGAGATCGTGTGTCGCTCGACTGCCATGCGGCGGACCGTAGCGACGAGGCGACCAGCCCGAGAGGTGGGTTGTGGGAGATGCGCTGCGGCGACGCAGTCGTCAGCGGTCGACGATGCGGACGCGCCGGAGCGGACACCCGGGACCAGATTCCGGGTGTCCGCTCGGTCCGCCGCGACGGGGTGAGGGGTCGGGGGGTGACTCGGGGATCGTCGTGACGGACGGTCGGCGACTTCTCGGGGTTCCGGTGGGTCAGGCCCCGATGAGTGAACCGTCGGGGGCGGCGACGAACCAGTTGCCGCCGCTGCCCTGGCCGTTGACGTCGCCGGGGGCTGCGTCGCCGGCGAACAGGTAGAGCGGCCAGTCGCCTGCGGCGAGCTGGAATCCCTCGCCGGGTCGGTCGACGACCGAGAACACGGACGGGTCGAGACCGGCTGGCAGCTCGGCCGAGTCGACCACGATCGGCGGCCACGCCTCGGCGCAGGCGTCGAAGCAGGTCGGAACCGCTCCCACGTCGGGGGTGAAGCCGTACAGGGTCAGGCCGTCGGCGTCGACGAGGACGTCGCCGAGTTCGGTCGACGCCACTCCCACGATCGCGGGTCCGGCGTCGTCCGGACCCGCGTCGGTGGAAGGCGCCGACGCAGTGCCCGAGTCCGCGGGGGCGTCGGCGGGTGCCGGGGTCGTGTCGGCGGCGTCGTCCGAGTCGTCGCTGCCGCACGCGGCGAGGATCAGGGTGCCGGCGAGAACGGCGGTGATGAGTCGGGTGGTCATGATGGGTTCCTCTCGGTGGGTGGTGGGGGTGTGGGTGATGGATCGCATGGACGGGTGGGATGGATCGATGGGTGGGATGGATGGGATGGATGGACGGGTGGCCAGGCGGAGTCGACGCGTCAGGAGACGACGAGCTGACCGGTCATCGACGGATGGATGGCGCAGAAGAACGAGTAGGTCCCCGGCGTCGCGGGCGCGATCACGACGGCGGACTCGTTCTGCCCGAGGTTCGGAGTGCCGAACGAGCCGTCGTCGGCGGTCACGGTGTGCGGCGCTCCATCGACGTTCGTGACCGTGATCTCGGTCCCGGGGGCGACGGTGAGCGCGCTCCCGAAGGCGAAGTCGCGGATCTCGATGGCTCCCGTGGCGGGCACCACCGGGGCGGCCGGTGCCTCGGCTCCGTTGGCGTTGCTGGCGTCGGCCGACTGTTCGGCGTCGATCTCGTAGGCGAACCCGTCGTCGGCGGGGGCCGGGGCGGATGTGGCGGTCGGGTCCCCGGCGGCGGGGGCCGCGGCGGGAGCGGGAGCCGGTGCCCCGTCGTCGCTCGCCGGTCGGGCGAGTGCGATGCCGGCGGCGAGGCCTCCGGCCAGGCACAGTGCGAGCGTCGGGCTGATGCGACGGCGGGTCGAGCCGGTCGAGTCGGTCGAGGTGGACATGGCGGTCTCCTGGTCTGGTCTGGTGGGGTTTCGGGACGTGGGTCGCGGTGGGTGAGATGGGTGACAGGGCGCGTCGATCGAGGGGTGGGTACCTGGCGGGTGAGGGAGGCGTTCGGCGGTCAGAAGCCGGGGACGCCGAAGGTGGTGAAGAACCACCACGACGAGGTCCACCAGATGGCGACGAGCAGTACGACGAGCAGCGCGCCCATCGACGGCAGCGCTCGGGCGGGCATCCGATCGGACCGGAGGACGAGCATCTTCGTGACGAAGGCCCCGTAGAAGGCACATCCGAGGAGCGAGTGGGCCAGCACCCGAGTCGTGGTGTCCTGGAAGCCGAGCGACCAGAGGCAGTGGTAGGCGACTGGCAGGGTGAGGAGGAACGCCACCGTGCCCGTCCACCGGTGTGCCGTCGCGATCATCGCGGGTGCCGGGCCGAGTCGGGGGAGGCGTCCCCACATCCACAGTGCCGACAGTCCCTGCAGCAGCGCAAGCGTGGCGGCACCGGTGGTGAGCCACGCCTTCATGGGCAGGACGGCGGGGAAGCCGAACGTGGTGATCGACTCGCGGGTCGGTTCGTGCAGACGGCCGTAGACACCGAGCGAGATCGACACGGCGGCGCCGATCGCCGCAGCGGTCACGAGGGGCCACGGCGACTGCATCCGCGCCGATGTCCCCGCCGACGGAGCGCCTGCCGCTGCCGGATCGCTCGTCTCGATGTCGCCAGGGTCGGTGGCGTTCTGGTCGGTGGTCTGGTTCATCGGGTCTGGTCCAGTCGGTGGCTCGGGCGGAATCGATGCCCTGTACGCACGGGACGCGGAGGCGGTTCGCGATTCGCCGAGATTTCTTTCCGGGCCCCGTCTGCCAACATGCAGGGGATGGACGAGGTGGTCGCCCGCTTCCGCGCCGGCGACCCCGACGCCGTGCGCGAGGTGTACCGACGTCACGGTGGCGCCGTGATGACGGTCGCTCGTTCGATCGTCCGCGACGAGCAGCTCGCGGCCGAGGTCGTGCAGACCACGTTTCTCAAGGCCTGGCGGGCCGCGGCGAGGTTCGACGGCGACCGCGAGTTGGCGCCGTGGCTGTACTCGATCGCACGGCGGACGGCGCTCGACGCGCTCCGTGTCGAGGGACGACCCACCCGTGGTGGACATGACCCCGAGGTCGAGGTCGCCGGCGATGCCGCCGGTCCGGGCGGGACCTTCGAGGCGACCTGGGAGGCCTACGAGGTGCGGGGCGCCGTCGATGCACTGCCGGAGGGGGAGCGGGAGGTCGTCGAGATGTCCCATCGTGAGGGGATGACGCACGCCGAGATCGCCGAGAGACTCGGGGTGCCCATCGGCACCGTGAAGTCGAGATCGAACCGTGCGCACCGTCGATTGGCGTCCGCCTTGGCACACTTGTCCCCGCCGACCCGGGCGTCTCCGGGTGTGACCGCTGTCGCCGACGACGGCGCGAACCAAAGACGTCCGGGCGACGTAGTACACGGTGAGGCCCCCGATGGATGACCGCACACGACCCGATGCCGACGACGCCGTCGGATTCGGCGCGCTCGATGCGACGGGCCCCATCGACGGTGTCGACGACCCCGACGCCTTCGTCGCCGCCCTGCTGTCCGATCCCGACGTGTGGTCCGAGCCACCGGCCGGTCTCGAGGACTCGATCGTGGCCGCCATCGCCGCCGAGGCCGGTCGCGCTCCCATCACCGGCGTGCCCACGACACCCGACGCGATCTCGTTCGAGCCGGCGTCGTCCGAGCCTGCGTCCCCGCAGCCTCTGCCGGCGCCCTCGCCCACGTCCGAGCCGATGCCGCCCACCGCGGAGGTTCCGCCGCCCGCGCCGGGGGGAGACGTCGTCGATCTGTCGGCCCGCCGCCGGCGACGGTGGGGCGTGGGAGCGCTCGCCGCCGCGGCGGCCGCCGTCGTGGTGATCGGTGGTGCGGTGGTCGTCTCGAACCGCGACGACGACACCCGCACCTTCGACACGGCGATCGCTCTCGGCGGTACCGATCTCGCACCCGAGGCCGAGGGTGTCGCCGAGGTGACCACGACGCCCTTGGGGCTGCGGATCATCCTCGACGTGCGCGACCTGCCGCCGGCCGAACCGGGCACCTTCTACCAGGCGTGGGTGCGCAACGAGACCGGTGGGGTCAGCGCCGGCACCTTCCACCTCCGCGGCGGAGACGGTGCGATCGAGCTGTGGGCCGGCGTGTTGATCGAGGACTATCCCCTCGTCACCGTCACGCTGCAGGAGGAAGGCGCCGGACCCGAGTCGTCCGGCCAGGTCGTCCTCCGCGGCCTCCTCGAACCGTGATCGTTCCGTCGAGCCCGGGACTCGACGGAACAACACTCAGCTGAGGCGATACGCGATGCGGTACGTTCCGGCCCCGATCCGGTATCGATCGAGGATGTCGGGCCCGCAGCTGGCCGTGCCGAGCCCGCGATGGGCGACGTCGACGTGGATCACCAACCGCCGGTGACGTCGCAGCTCGGTCTCGTGGGGGGCGTCCCACAGGTCCTCGAGTCGATGCCGTGTCGCCGACACGTGGACGGCGTGGGGTTCGATCGCGTCGAGCCGGACCGTGTCGCCCGATCGCGGGTCGACGAACTCCCACCATCGACAGTCGGTGCGGAGCCCGAACTCCTGGGGCACCAGGTAGGGCGACTCGTCGGGCTCGTCGGCCTCCCACACGCCGAGCACCGCTCCCGATGCCCGGTCGGGGTAGTTCTCGGCGGGACCTCGTCCACACCACCGCAACTGCGAGAACCGAGCCGGCAACTCGAACCGGACCCCGAGGCGCGCGAGGTCGAGATCGGCGACGTCCTCGCTCACGTCGATCACGTGCTCGTGGACCATGCCACCCTCCCCGTCCCCGTCGGTCGAGTGCACGTGGGCGACGATCTCGTCGGCCGGTCGATCGCGGAGCCCGGCGTCCTCCCAGCGCATCATCGCCGTTCCGCCCACGCCGATGCGGCGACCCAGCTCGGGCATCAGCTTGAACCCATCGTTGTCGACCGGCGCCCGCACGATCACGAGCTCGGGCACGATCGCCGAAACAGCACGTTTCGAACCGGGCACCGGATGTGCTGTTCTCTGCGGCGAGGTGCGGCGGGCGGGTGCGCGGAGCTCCACCTGGTCCCAGGCGACCAGGTGCCCGGCTGGAGCCCACGGTGTCGCTCGTCGCTGCGTCCAGCGGATCGTGAGGTGTGCGTCGGACACGCCGCGCCCCGGGCGCTCGACCGGCATCGGGCGGGTGATCGTCTCGTCCGGCCCGATCGGATCGACGTACCAGTCGCCCGTGTCGACGACGGTGCCGTCGACCAGCAGCTCCCACGTCGCCGCCAGGTCGTCGGTCCCCGAGAAGAACCGGCGGTTCTCGATGCGGAGTCGTCCTCGACCGGCGTCGGTCACGACGACGGGACGATGGACCCACGCAACCTCCTGCATGGCGGGGTGCGGGACGAGGTCGGCCGACATCAGACCGTCGGCAACGAAGTTCCCGTCGTGGGCGTCCTCGCCGAACTGGCCGCCATGCGCGAGCCCTCGCTTGCCGTTCGGCAGCCGGGTCCGGATGCCGTGATCCTTCCACTCCCAGATGAACCCGCCCTGGAGACCGTCGGTCGACGTGATGACGTCCCAGTAGTCGGCGAGTGACCCGTTCGAGTTGCCCATCGCGTGGCTGTACTCGCACATGATCAGCGGCCGGTCCGCTCCCGGGTCGGCCCCACCGTGCGGATCGCCCGCCTGGCCGTACTCGCGGATCGCGTCGATGGTCGGGTACATCGGACAGACGACGTCGGACGCCGGGCGGACGCCGTCGGTCGCAGCACTCGCGATCCACCCCGCGTGGAAGACCGCTCCCTCGTAGTGCAACGGGCGGGTTGGGTCGATCCTGCGGATCGCGCCGGCCGCCGCGTCGTGGTTCTCGCCGTACCCCGACTCGTTGCCGAGCGACCACATCACGATCGACGGATGATTCCGGTCGCGTTAGACCCGCCGTGTCGCTCGGCGTGGGTGGGGCGGCCCACCCCCAAGGTGGAACGCAAAAAAAAAAATATAAGT
>JBCDAK010000033.1:0-30900 GCA_039185545.1 Actinomycetota bacterium | reverse complement strand
TGAGACACATCTGATGCGCCTCCCGGCCGACGGATCGTCGGCGCCCGACCGCGTGACCGACGGACCCGTCAGCATCTTCCAGGTCGCTGCCGCTGGCGGCACCGTCGCGACGATCCGCTCGTCGGTCGACCAGCTGACCGAACTGTTCGTCGGCGACGAGCGCCGGACCCACGTCGCCTCACCGGCGTCCGACGAACTCCTCGGCTGGGAGAGGTTCGCCGCGCCCACCACGGACGGGACCGACGAGATCGATGCGTGGATCATGCGTCCGGCCGACTTCGACGAGACCGCCACGTACCCGGTGCTGCTCAACGTGCACGGCGGCCCGTTCACCCAGTACGGCGAGCTGTTCTTCGATGAGGCGCAGATGCAGGCGTCCGCCGGCTTCGTCGTCGTCATGGGCAATCCCCGGGGCGGGAGCGGGCGCCACACCGAGTGGGGCCAGTCGATCCTCGGACCCAAGCACCCGGTCCGCGCCGGGACCGGGTGGGGC
This sequence comes from Actinomycetota bacterium, assembly GCA_039185545.1. GTDB lineage: Bacteria > Actinomycetota > Acidimicrobiia > Acidimicrobiales > Ilumatobacteraceae > Ilumatobacter_A. The sequence goes on along the minus strand of JBCDAK010000033.1, from coordinate 30,407 downwards.
AGCGTCGACGTCGACGACGTGATCGCCATCATCGAGACCGCGCTCGACCGCTACCCGTTCTGCGATCGTGATCGCGTCGGCATGCTCGGTGGCTCGTACGGGGGGTTCATGGCCACCTGGCTCGCCACCCACCGAGCCGAGAACGACTGGCCGTTCCGCGCGTTCAGCTCCGAGCGAGCGGTCAACAACCTGCTCAGCATGGAGTGGTCGTCCGACATCGCGACCGTGTTCAAGTCCGAGCACGGCCACGTGCACATCGAGGATCCCGAGACCTACACCAGGATCTCGCCGATCGAGCGTGTCCGGGAAATCGATCGACCGATGCTCATCATCCACTCGGAGAACGACTACCGCTGCCCCATCAACCAGGCCGAGGAACTCTGGGTCGCGTTGAAGCTGCTCGGTCAGGACGTCGACTTCTACCGCTTCCCGGGCGAGGGCCACGAGCTCTCGCGCAGCGGTTCGCCGATCCACCGCGTGCAGCGCGGCGAGATCATCCTCGACTGGTTCGCCGAGAAGCTGGCGGCACCCGTCGACGGAGCCGGTGGCGGCGGTGGCGAGTAGCCGTCTGCCGATCGCACGAGACGCCGTCGTCGACGTCACCCCACTCGCCGTCCCGGCGGTTCCGTTCGGCTTCGTCGTGGGCGTGGCGATCACCGAGTCGGCGATGCCCGCGTGGATCGCGTGGCTGACGTCGCCCCTCGTCTTCGCAGGCGCGGCGCAGCTCACGATGATCACGCTCGCCGGCACGGCCTCGTTGTGGGCGATCTTCTCGGCGGTGCTCGTGATCAACGCCCGACACGTGATGTACAGCGCGTCGATGTCGCGGCCGTTCGGCGCTCAGCCGACGTGGATGCGGTGGCTGGGTCCGCACGTGATGGTCGACCAGGTGTTCGCCTTGGCCGACCGCGCGCGAGACCGTGAACCGACCGAGTTCCGTCGGTACTACCTCACCGCCGCGGGCGTCCTGTTCGTCGTGTGGCACGTGGCGGTCACCGCCGGCACGTTCACCGGGGACGTCATCCCGGCCGGGTGGCGCCTCGACTTCGCACCGGCGCTCCTCTTCGTGGGGATGGCACTCCTGGCGGTCGACCGCGCGCCGGCCGCCGTGGCCGTCGTCGTGGGCGGTGGCGTGTCGCTCCTGACGTCCGGTCTGCGCGATCGGTTGGGGATCGTCGTGGGGGCGGTCGCCGGAATCGTCGCCGCGACCGCGCTCGAGCAGTGGCAGCGCGGCCGTCGAGCGACCGACCGGGAGACCGTGGCGTGAGCACGGGATCCGCACTGGTGCTGCTGTTCGCCGGGGCGATCACGACCTACGCCGCTCGGGCGGGGCTCATCGTGGCGTTGGCCGACCGGAGCCTGCCACCGGTCGTCGAGCGGGCGCTCGCCCACGTCGGCCCCGCCGTGCTGGCCGCACTCGCCGTGAGCCTCGCCGTCGGCGGCGAGGGGATCGACTCGCTGTCGGGTCCCGAGGCGGCCGCCATCGTGGCCGCCGGCCTCGTGGCCGTGCGAACCCGCAACCTGATCTGGACGTTCGTGGGCGGACTCGGAGTCCTGCTGCTCCTCGAAGCGCTCGTCTGAGCGCATCTGGCATGCTCGCGACATGCCGGTCGCAGAGGTCAACGGTCAGTCCATCAACTACGTCGACAGCGGCGGCGACGGACCCGCCGTCATCTGGAGTCACGGCTTCCTGATGGACCACACCATGTTCGACCCACAGGTCGCAGCCCTCTCGGGCGAGTATCGCTGCATCGCCTGGGACGAGCGCGGGTTCGGAGCGACGCCGGCCACCGCACCGTTCACCTACTGGGACTCGGCCGATGACGCCGTGGCGCTGCTCGACCACCTGGGCGTCGAGCAGGCGGTGTTCGCCGGAATGTCGCAAGGCGGATTCCTCTCGATGCGGGCGGCGCTGGCCCATCCCGACCGCGTCCGCGCACTCGTCCTGATCGACACCCAGGCCGGGACCGAGGAGGACGAGGTCATTCCGCAGTACGAGGGGATGCTCACGCATTGGCTCGGCGACGAGCCGCTCGGCGACATCGGCGAGATCGTGGCCGGTCTCATCCTCGGTGACCCCGACCTCTCGGCGACGTGGATCCCGATCTGGGAGACCCGTCGTCCGGAGATGACCGAGCACCCGGGCACCTGCCTGCTCACCCGAGACGACATCACGGGCCGCCTCGGCGAGATCACGTGCCCCGCGCTCGTGATCCACGGCGACGCCGATGCGGCGATCCCCCTCGAGAAGGGCCAGGTGCTCGTCGACCAGATCGGCGGTCCGACCTCGCTGGTGGTCATGCCCGGCGGCAGCCACGCCGCCAACATGACCCACCCGACCGAGACGAACGCAGCGATCTCGTCGTTCCTCGGCGCGCTCGGCTGAGCCTCAGGAGTACCGAGACGCCAGATCGGCGAGGACCGCCTGGCACTCGTCGGCGGTGCGGCCGAGGATGTCGGCCACCGGCTCGACCTCGTCGATCCGGCCGGCGACCTGACCCGACAGCGCCAGGCTCGCGTTCATGTCGCCGCCGAAGTACAGGTCGAGATGGGTGCCGACCAGCGCGGTCATCGCGTTGGTCTCGGTGTCGAACTCGAGCGACTCCGACTTCTCGGTCCGCAACGCCCGCAGCGAGGGCGACGTGTGTCGGTTGAGGAACACGGTGTCGGTCTCGGCGGCGTCGATGATCGACTGCTTCCAGTTCTCGTGAACCGGCGACTCGGCGGCCGACACCATCCGGGTGCCCATCTGGACGCCCTCGGCTCCCAGCGCCAGCGCCGCGGCCATCGTCCCCCCGTCGACCATGCCCCCCGCGGCGATGATCGGGACGTCGACCTTCGAGGCGACGAGCGGTAGCAGCACCATGAGGGCCACGTCGCGCGGGTTCTTGAACCCGCCGCCTTCGCCGCCTTCGACGACGAGGCCGTCGACGCCGGCCTCGACCGCCTTGAGCGCACCCTTCAACGTCGGCACGACGTGGAACACGGTGAGCCCGGCCTCCTTGAGCTGAGCCGTGTACTGCATCGGGTTGCCCGCCGACGTGGTGACGAAGCGGACACCCTGGTCGATGACGAACTGCACGATGTCGGGATCGCGGACGAAGGCCTGAGCGATGTTGACGCCGAACGGCTTGTCGGTCAGATCGGCCATCTTGGCGATCTCGGCGCGGACGGCGTCGAGCTCGCCCGACGAGGTCTCGATGATGCCCATGCCTCCGGCGTTCGAGACCGCCGACGCCAACTGAGCCCGGGCGATCCACCCCATCGGTGCCTGGACGATCGGCAGCTCGACACCGAGCATCCGGGTGACGCGGTTGTCGAAGCGAGTCGAGGCGGGGGCATCGTCGTGGAGGTCGGCCATGACCTTCATCATGCACGTCGGACCGCTCCGACATCGTGCTCGGCATGCTCCCCGGCGACCGATGTGCGAGGCTGCCCGGATGGGGATGGACAGGGGACTCACACGAATCGCGACGGTGCTCGTGGTGGCCGGTCTCATCGGCGCTGCCTGCGGCTCCGACGACGAGTCGAGTGACGACACCTCGCCACCGGCCACCGAGGCCGAGACGATCGACACCGACGCAGCGCCCGAGACCGACGCGCCCGTCGAGACCGAGCCGCCCGCCACCGAGGCACCACCCGAGACCGACCCGCCCGCCGACACCGAGGTCCCGACCGACGACGAAGGCTCCGAGGACGGACCGGCCCAAACCGATCCTCCCGACGAGTCCACCGCGCCCGTCGAGTACGACTTCTCGGCGATCGGGCCGATCGTCGACGGCTTCGTGTCGGAGCGCGGTCTCAACGGCGCCGGCCTCCTGGTGGTCGACGCCGACGACGGCGTGGTGCACGAGGAGTACTGGGGCGAGTTCGGACCCGAGCGCATCTCGCTCATCGCATCCGCCAGCAAGTCGGTCGCGGCGATCGTTCTCAATCGGCTCGACGACGACGGAGTGCTCGACCTCGACCAGCCCGTCGCCGAGATCACGGGCTGGGACGCCAACCCCGAGATCACGACCGCGCAGCTGCTGTCGAACAGCTCCGGCCTCATCGGACTCGCGGAGTCCCTGTCGTCGCCGCCGTACCTGTGCTCCTTCGTCTTCGACGGAACCCTCGCCGGATGCGCCGAGACCGTGTTCACCACACCCGAAGACGACGACCAGGTCATCCCGCCCGACACCGAGTTCCGGTACGGCGGAGCGCAGTGGCAGATCGCCGGCGCCGTGGCCGAGATCGCCTCGGGTGAGACCTGGGACGAGTTGATCCAGCGCATCGTCGTCGAGCCGTGCGGACTCGAGTCGTTCGGGTTCGCCAACCACTTCTCGCAGTACAACTCGGGCTTCGACTACCCCGCCGACTGGGATGGCGACCCGGCCTCGCTCGCCCCGACCGAGAACCCCAACATCGAGGGCGGTGCGTACACGGCGCCCGGCGACTACGCCGAGCTGTTGCTCATGCAGCTCCGCGGTGGGATGTGCGGTGAGAACCAGGTGGTCTCGCCCGACGCGCTCGACACGATGCACTCCGACCGGATCGCCGAGGTCTACGACGGCTCGGCCGGCGAGGGCACGGGCTACGGGATGGGATGGTGGGTCGACCGGGGTCGCGGACTCATCAACGACCCCGGTGCGTACGGTGCGTACCCGTGGCTCGACCTCGACGACGGGTACGGCGCGTACCTCGTGATCGAGCTGAACAGCCCGACCGGCGGTGAGCTCGCCTCGCTGCTGTTCGACCCGGTCGAGGAGGCCGTCCTCGCCGCGGGCTGATCGCTCGCGACCCGTCGTCGAGAGTCCTCGATGAGGTGGGGCTGGTTCGCTGCGGTGGCCGCCGGCCTGGCGCTGTTCGCAGCATGTCGGGACGGCGGCGGTCCGCCCGCTCCGAGCACCTCCGCGACGGCGGACGGGTACGACTTCTCCGCGATCGGTCCGATCGTCGCCGAGTTCGTCGGGCAGCGAGGGCTCGAGGGTGCCGGTCTCGTGGTGGTCGACGCCGAGGCACGTGCGTCCGCACTCGGCGACGGCATCGTGCACGAGGAGTACTGGGGTGGCTTCGACGCGAACCGCGTCTCCCTGATCGCATCGGCGAGCAAGCCGATCACGACGATCGTGCTGCTCCAGCTCGCCGAGCGGGGACTCCTCGACCTCGACGCACCGATCTCCGATCTCACCGGCTGGGAGGTACAGGCGCCGATGACGACGGCACAACTGCTCTCGAACAGCTCGGGCCTCGTCGGGATCTTCCGGGACGAGGACGACCGGCTGTACCGCTGCCGGAACCGGACCGACGGAACACTGCTCGACTGCGGACGGGAGATCGCCACGACTCAGGAGGACGCGGCCGACGTCCGTCCACCCGACACCTCATTCGACTACGGGGGTGGCCAGTGGCACGTGGCCGGCGCCGTCGCCGAGGCCGTGTCGGGGCGATCGTGGGCGTCCCTCGTGGCCGATGGCATCGCGGGGCCGTGCGGGCTCGAGAGTCTCGCCTTCACGAACCCGTGGATCGACGACGGGAGCGGCGGTGGGTATCCGCACGCACTGGCTGCCGACCCGCCCGCGACGCAGAACCCCAACGTGGAAGGTGGGGCCAGATCGACGGCGCGCGACTACGCACAGATCCTCCTGCTCCACCTCCGCGGCGGTCTCTGCGGTACGGAACGCATCCTCAGTCCCGCGTCGATCGACCGCATGCTCACCGACCGGATCGCCGAGGTCTACGGCGGCGACGCGTACGAACCCGATCGGGGCTACGGGCTCGGATGGTGGATCGATCGGACGACGGGACGGCGCACGGCCGAGGGAGCGTGGGGAGCCTGGCCGTGGCTCGACCTCGACGGGCGTCACGGCGCCTACCTCGTGATCGAGGCCGACACGTTGACCGGTCGCGACCTCGTCGACCGACTGTACGACCCGGTCGCGAACGCCGTGCTCGCCGGCCGCTGACCTGACCGTCGGGCCCTCCCACGCCGCCGGAGCGAGTCGACACCGGCCAGTGCGGCCAGGACACCCACCATCGAGAGCATCAGCGCCGGATCGTCGACGACCTCGGCCGGATGCAGGGTCGAGATGCCCGACACGCTGACGACCGCCAGTGCGGCGGCACCGACGGTCGTGCCGGCCACGAGGATCGACGTGCGCCGTCGCGCCGACGACTCGACGAGCCACAGGGCCACCGCGCCCTGGGCGAGCAGGTAGAAGACCGAGGGATCGACCGCGCCGGCGGCGACGAAGTGCAGGTTGAGCAGCATCCCGACCGCGAGGGCCGGTCCGACACCGCGTCCGACGATCAACGCCGTCCCGATCGCCAGCTGACCGATCATGACCACCGCCGACACGGCGACCAACGACGGCTCGACCGCGAGGTCGACGAACGGTCGATACCACCACACCGTCACGTCGCCGTGCTCGACGAGGAAGCGGTCGAGCTCGACGCCCGACCACCATTCGGTCGAGATCACCTTCTCCACGCCGGCCCGGAGCCATCCCAGTCCGATGAAGAGCTGGATGAGCAGGACCCACGTGGGAACGGAATCGATGCGGTCGCGGACGAGGAGGCTCGGACGGGACGACCGGTGGCGCGTGCGTGTGTGCATGGCCGCCAGCGTCGGGCGACTCGGTGAGAGCGCGGCGAGAGAAACGCGAGAGTCGTGACAAGGCCCCGCGCGGACCGTGGGTCAGAGTTCGTGATTGCCGAACGTGTCCCAGTGGGTCAGCTCGGAGGCCGGCAGTCGGGGGGCGGGCTTGAACTCGGTGCCCACGGTGTACGCGATCGGGAACAGTCCCGCCTGCGTGTACCGGTCGAACGGGATCCCGAGCAGCTCGGCGACCTCCTTCTCGTTCGGGAGGTGGAGGGTGGTCCAGGCCGACCCCATGCCGCGCTCGCGGAGAGCGAGCATGAAGCTCCACACGGCCGGGAGCAACGATCCCCATGCGCTCGCCTGGCGGAACGTGGGCGTGCCCTCGTCGAGGCGACCCTCGATCATGGGGATGAGAAGGTACGGCACCTCGTGGAAGTGCTCGACGAGGTGCCAGGCCGACGTCTGCACGGCGTCCTTGCGTTCGGTCCGCGTGTCATCGGCGCCGTACTCCGCCTTCGGCTGCTGGGCGTACCACTCGAAGTTCCCCCGGTAGAAGTCGGCGATGGCCCGCTTCTTGTCGGGATCGCCGACGATCATCCACTGCCAGCCCTGACGGTTCGATCCGGTCGGAGCCTGCTGGGCGATGTCGACGCATTCGAGGATGACGCTCTTGTCGACGGGCTTCTCGAGATCGAGCCGCTTGCGCACCGAGCGGGTGGTGGTGAGGACGTCGTCGGCGGAGAGTTCGAGATGCATGGCTCCGAACCTATTGCCGGAGCGCTCGCTGCTTACGATCGCCGCCATGAGCATGCTCGAGGGTCAGACGGCGATCGTGATCGGCGGTCACAGCGGGTTCGGCGAGGCGATCAGCCAGACGCTCGCCAGCGAAGGGGCACACGTGGTGATCGGTGGTCGTCGACTCGACGCGGTCCAGTCGGCGGCGAGCGCCGTCGGCGGTACGGCGGTCGAGTGCGACATCACCGACGACGACCACGTCCAGACGATCGTCGCCCAGACGGTGGAACAGCGCGGTCGGCTCGACGTGTTCGTCAACTGCGCGGGGTACTCCGAGTCGACGCCGATCGCCGAGCTGACTCCCGAGAAGCTGAGCGACATGCACGCCGTCCAGATCGTGGGCGCGATGTACTGCATGCGCCACGCCGGCAACGCGATGCGCGATCTCGGCAACGGTGGATCGTTCGTGTCGATCAGTTCGCTCACGGCACACAATCCGGCGCGCGGGCTCGCGGCCTACGCCAGCGCGAAGGCCGGACTCGAGTACGCAACGCAGATCGCCGCGGTCGAGTACGGCGACGCGAAGATCCGCTTCAACGCCGTGTCGGCGTCGCTGATCGAGACGCCGATGACCGCGGGTGCGTTTCAGGTGCCCCCGGTGATCCAGGCGATGGAGGAGATGACGCCGATCGGTCGGATGGGCACTCCGCAGGACATCGCGAACACGGTGCTCTACCTGTCGACCGATCTCGGATCGTTCGTGACCGGTCAGACGATCTGCGTCGACGGCGGCGCCTCGCTGCTCGCGCTCCCGACGCCGCAGATGTATGCCGACGTGGGTCGGCGGTGGAAGGAAGCTCAGGAGTCCTGAGCCGCTGTTCGGGCAGGATCAGCTGGCGCCGCCGGCGATCTCGATGTCGCTGCCCGTGACGTATGACGACGAGTCCGACAGCAGGAACGTCACCACGTCAGCCACCTCGCTCAGCGAGCCGTATCGGCGCAGCGGCACCATGTCGACCATCTGACCGGCCACCGTGTCCGGGTCGTCGCCGTAGTACGGGCTGGCTGTCGCCGCCTGCTGCTCGACCTGGCGGTCCCACATCGCTCCGGGGCCGATGAAGCCGGGGCTCACCGAGTTGACGCGGATGCCGTGCGGCGCGAGGTCCTTCGCCGCCGCACGGGTGAGGCTGACGACCGCTCCCTTCGACGCGGAGTACGCGGGCATGTTGGGGGCACCGTGGGCGGCCATCGATGCCACGTTGACGATCGAGCCGCCTCCCGCGTCGCGCAGTCGTCGTGCGCTCTGCTGGAGGACGACCATCACGCCGAAGGCGTTGATGTCGAGGACCGCGCGAGCGTCGTCGAGGTCGACGTCGAGGACGTTCGCGAACTCGCCCTGGTATCCGGCGTTGTTGACGACCAGCGTGAGCGGCCCGAGTTCGGCGATCGCGTGGTCGAGCCCCGATGAGACGGCATCCGGATCGCGGACGTCGAACGTCACGATCTCGGTCGCCACGTCGCCACGGACCCGGCGGCATTCGCGTGCGGTGGTCTGGAGCGCCTCGGCCGCGCTCGGCAGATCGGCGAGAGCGAGGTCGACGCCCGCTCCCGCCAGTGACACCGACACGGAGCGACCGATGTTCCCGCCTGCGCCGGTGACCAGCGCCACGGCTCCCGCGAGTCCGGCGGCCATGGCGAGCGAAACTAGGCGACGAACGTCGCCGACGTGGTGGCGGTCCGGGCCCCCTCGGCGTCGAACGTGTGGAGCTCGCCGGTGAGCTGCACGCCGACGGTGTCGTCGGGTTGGCCGGTGAACGGCGGCGGCATCTTGACGACCACGTCCACCGACTCCGCGGTGGCGTCGCCCGTGGCGATCTGGACGTGGACGAACACCTCGGAGCCGAGATCCTCCACGGTGCGGATCCGCCCGCGCAGCGGTGCGTCGTCGGCGAGCGTGGCTGCCTCGGGCCGGAACCCGACGGCCTCGACCGTGGCCGGCTCGACACCGCCGTCGGCGAGGCGGACCTCGACGCCGGCGAGCCGCGGAGCACCGTCGTTGTCGACGTCGAGCACGTTCATCGCCGGCGAGCCGATGAAGCCGGCGACGAAGCGGTTGGCGGGGCTGTGGTACAGCGTTCCCGGTGTATCGCACTGCTGGAGGATCCCGTCCTTCAGCACCGCGACCCGGTGACCCATCGTCATCGCCTCGACCTGGTCGTGTGTGACGTACACGGTGGTGACTCCGAGCCGCTGCTGGAGTTCGGCCAACTGCGTACGGGTCTGCACGCGCAGCTTCGCATCGAGGTTCGAGAGCGGCTCGTCCATGAGGAACACGGCCGGGTCGCGCACGATCGCCCGACCCATCGCGACGCGCTGGCGCTGTCCACCCGAGAGGTTCTTGGGCTTGCGGTCGAGATAGGGCTCGAGGTCGAGGATCTTCGCCGCCTCGAGCACCTTCTCCCGACGCTGGTCCTTCGGGACCTTCTGCTGCTTCAACGCGAAGCCCATGTTCTCGGCCACGGTCATCTGGGGGTAGAGCGCGTAGTTCTGGAAGACCATCGCGATGTCGCGGTCGCGCGGCCGCACGGCGCTCACGTTGCGCTCGCCGATCATGATGTCGCCACCATCGAGCGGTTCGAGGCCCGCCAGCATCCGGAGAGCGGTCGACTTGCCCGACCCCGAGGGTCCGACGAGCACGAGCAGTTCGCCGTCGACGATGTCGAGGTCGAGCGAGTCGACGGCGGGACGCTCGGTCCCGGAGTAGAAACGTGTCGCCTGTTGGTACGTCACCGATGCCATGTCAGATCTCTCCCTCTGTCCGTCCGTCGTTCGTGTCGTCGATCGTGTTCGTCACTTGATCGCACCCATCGCGAGGCCGCGGATCATCCGCTTCTGGGCGACCCACCCGGCGATCACCACCGGCAGGCTCGCCAACACCGAGGCAGCCGAGAGCTTGGCGATGAAGTTGCCGCGGGTGCTGACGTTCCCGGTCACCCAGATCGGAACGGTCTGAGCGTCGGCCGCATTGAGCTGAACGGCGAAGAAGTACTCGTTCCAGGCGAAGATCACGCAGAGCAGCGCGGTCGCGGCGATGCCCGGTCCCGCGATCGGCAGGATCACCGAACGGAGCTGGCCGAAGAGCGATGCCCCGTCGATCTCGGCGGCTTCGACCAGCTCCTTCGGCACCTCCTGGAAGAACGAACGCAGCATCCACACCGCGAGCGGGAGGTTCATCGCCGTGTACAGGATCACGAGAACTCGCTGCGTGTTCAGCAGATCGAGTTCGCGGGCGAGGATCCAGATCGGGAGGATCGATGCGACGAGCGGCAGGAACTTCGTCGAGATGAAGAAGAACAGAACGTCGCGCCACTTCTTGATCGGGTAGATCGAGAGCGCATACGCCGCGGGGATCGCGAGGACCAGCACGATGACCGTGCTGGCGAGGACGACCCGGATGGAGTTGCCGAACGCCTCGCTGAATCCGAGCAGACCCACGGTCTCGCCCGTGACGTCCCGGTACCGATCGAGCGTCGGCGAGAACGAGAGCGTCGGATCCGCGTTGGCGACCGCCTCTTCCTTGAAGGAGTTGGCGATCATCCAGAAGATCGGGAAGAAGTAGAGCGCCCCGACGAACCAGGCGGCGAGTCCCAGGAGCCCGTTGACCCAGCGCCGCTCACCGACGCCGACCACCTCACTGCTCATGCCGACTCCTCTCCCTCGAGAAGGTTGGACAGGACCCGGAGGGCGAACGTGGCGATCACGATCGAGGCGACGACGACGACGATCGAGAACGCCGAGGCGAGGCCGAACAGCCAGCCGCCACCGATCGATCGGCGGTAGACGAAGAACGGCAGGTTGGTGGACCCGGGTCCGCCACCGGTCATGACCAGGATGTGGTCGAACACCTGGATCAGGTAGATCGTGCCGAGGAGCATCCCGAGCTCCATGTACCGGCGCAGGTGCGGGAGCGTGAGCTGGCGGAAGATGCCCCACGACGTCGCACCGTCGACACGCGCCGCCTCGAGCACGTCGGAGGGCTGGCTCTGCAGCCCGGCGAGCATGATCAGCATCATGAACGGGGTCCACTGCCAGACGAGGACGGTCACGATCGAGGCGAGCGGATAGCGCGACACGAACTCGGTCGGACCGAAGCCGGCCTGCTCGACCAACCAGTTGAGGACGCCGAACGAACTCGAGAACATCTGGTTCGACCAGATGAGGCCGGCGACGACCGGCATGATCAGGAACGGCGTGATGATCAGCGTGCGGATCAGGCCCTGACCGAGGAACTTCCGGTCGAGCAGGAGCGCGAGGAGGGTGCCGAACAGCAGCGCCAGCAGCACCGAGCTGGCGGTCATCTTGACGCTCACCCAGGCGGCGTCGACGAACTGCTGGTTGTCGAGAAGCCCGGTGTAGTTCTCGACGCCGATGAACTCCCGCGGCGTCGGCGGATTGATGCGCCAGTTCGTGAGGCTGTAGAACAGGCTCATCAGGAACGGCACCTGCGTGAGCACGATCGTGAAGATCAGTGCCGGCAACAGAGGCAGTCGCCGTCGCCAGGGCGTTGCGTGAGACGGCAGGGCGGCGGTCTCGCTCATGGTCCCCCTCGGATCATGGTGCGGTCGATTGATGGTGATGACTCGTGGATCGGCCCCCGGAGGCGGATCCGACCGTGACTGGCGGCCACGGCCGGAGCGCCTCCGAGGGGGATCCGGCTCAGCGCCCGAGGCGCCGATGATCGGGGCTCACCTCAGGAGCTGAACCCCGAGGCGATGTCCTGACACTGCGACAGGGCGTCATCGATGCTCGTCCCTCCGGCGATCACGCTGGAGAACAGCTCGGTGCACTGGTTGCCCAGGTCCTGGAACTCGGGGACACCGACGTACTGCACGCCGGGCAGACCGGGCCGGGGTGTGGTACCGGGGTCGTCGATCGGCGCGGCGTCCATGGCGTCGAGGGTCTTCTGACCGAAGCTCTCGGCGGCCGACTGGTACTCGGCGATCTCGTAGGTCGAGAAGCGGGTCCCGGGCGGGATCGCCGCCCAGCCACCCGAGATCAGCTCACCGGCGTTGGCGATGTAGCCCGGGCTCGTCGCCCACTCGATGTACTCCCATGCGAGGTCGGGGTTCGGCGAGTTCGTCGGGATGCCGAGGTTCCACGACCACAGCCAGCCGGAGGTGTCGGTGACGTTGGTCGGGGCCAGCGCGAAGTCGTTCAGGCCCTGCACCGGGCTGTCGTCGGCCTCGAGGATGCCGGCGGCGACCGTGGCGTCGTACCACATGGCCACCTGACCGTCCTGGTACTGGCTCAGGCACTCGTTGAAGCTCGAGTTGGCGGCGTCGTTCTGGCCGGCGTCGTCGATGAGATCGACGTAGAACTGGAGCGCCTCACGGAACTCCGGCTGGTCGACCTGAGCCGCACCGATGGAGCCGTCGTCGTTGGCCTCCCACCAGGTGCCGCCGAACGTGTTGAGCACCGTGGTGAACGAGGCACCGAGGTCACCCCATCCGGGCTTGCCTCGCAGACAGATGCCGGCCATCTCGTCGCTGTCGATCGCCCGGGCGATCGCGGCGACCACCGCCCACGTCGGGGCGTCCGGCATGGTGAGACCGGCCTCCTCGATGACGTCGGCGCGGTACATCAGGAACGACGACTCGGCGTAGAACGGCGACGAGTAGAGCGCACCGTCGACCGACAGGCCGCCGCGCACCGACGGAATGAGGTCGTCGAGATCGTACGTATCGCTCGCCTCGGCGAGCGGCGTGAGGTCTTGCAGCCAGCCGTTGGCGCCGAACTGCGGGGTGTCGAACATGCCGACCATCACCACGTCGAACTGGTCGCCACCGGCGGCGGCGTCGCGGGTGACGATCTCCCGCAGCGTCCCCTCCTCGAGAATCGAGTAGTTCACCGAGATCCCGGTCTCGGCCGTGAACAACTCGGGTGTGAGCTCGGCGATGTCCTCCATCTGGGGGTTGCCGACGATGATCACGTTGATCTCGCCGCCCTCGGGAGTCTCGGCGTCGCCGGAGTCACCTCCCGCGTCCTCGCCCGCGTCGCCGCCCGCATCGTCGCCTGCGTCGGCGTCGGCGGACTCGGCCTCCGCGGCGTCGTCACCGGAATCGGCCTCGTCGTCGTCGCTGCCGCAGGCGGCGGCCACGACCGACAGCGCCGCGATGGTGGCGGTGGCTCGGACGAATCCGTGTCGTCGCGTTCTCATCTCAGTTGATCTCCCCTTCGAGTGACAGGTCACGGAGAAGGAACATCCCCTCTCCCCCACGCCGAACAGTACGAGGGTTCATGTTGGTTTGCAAGAACTATTTCTGTCTTTGTGAGCCAGATCGGGGGTTGTTGTGTTGCTTTGTGTTGTTTTAGGGTGGCGTCGATGCCGGGGGATGCCATCGAACTCAGCGACGCGGTCCTGCCGCAGTTGCGTGATCGCGGACTGATCGGCCCGTCGTACGACCGCCGACGCCTCCGGCCGCGCATCGCACACATCGGCGTCGGCGGCTTCCATCGCGCCCACCTGGCCGTGTACTGCGACCTGCTCGCCCGACGCGGCTCCGACTGGGGGATCCGAGGCATCGGGCTGTTGCCGGGAGACGTCGCGATGGCCGACGTGCTCGCGGCACAGGATCACCTCTACACGTTCACCGAGAAAGGTCCGGTCGACCGACGTTCGTCGGTGATCGGGTCGATCATCGATTTCGTTCTCGCCACCGACGAGGGCGCGGCCGGTGCCGTCGACGCGCTCGCCGATCCCCCGACGGCGATCGTGTCGATGACCGTGACCGAAGCCGGGTACGACGACACCCTCCGCAACCGACGCACCTTCGACACGATCGTCGCCGCGCTGGAACGCCGACGTCGGCGAGACGTCGCCGGTGTCGCCGTCATGAGCTGCGACAACCTGCCGGGCAACGGAGACGCTGCACGCCGCTGCGTGCTCGCGGCGGCGGCGCGTGCGGTCGACTCGACCGGCACGGCCGACGGCGAACTGGTGGGCTGGATCGACGCCAACTGTTCGTTCCCGAACTCGATGGTCGATCGCATCACACCGGTGACCACCGACGTCGATCGCGATCATCTCCTCGCCGAACATGGCCTCGTCGACCGCTGGCCCGTCGTGGGCGAGCCGTTCTGGCAGTGGGTGCTCGAAGACGACTTCTCCGCCGGGCGACCCGAGTTCTCCGACGTCGGCGCCCTCTACACCGACGACGTGCACGCGTGGGAGCTCTACAAGCTGCGTCTCCTCAATGCGGGTCATTCAGCGATCGCCTACCTGTCCGCGCTCGCGGGGATCGAGTTCGTCGACCAGGCGATGGCCACTCCGTCGATTCGGGCGTTCCTCGAGCGGCTGTTGCACCACGAGGCGGTTCCCTCGCTCACGCCGATCGCCGAACACCCTGCGGCCGACTACGCCAACACCGTCGTCGAGCGATTCGCGAACACGGGCGTCCGTGACCAGATCGCCCGGCTCTGCATCGACGGAACCTCGAAGTTCCCGACCTTCCTCATGCCGACGATCGCAACGCAGCTGCGGTCCGGCGGTCCGGTGGCCGACGCCGCGATGGCGCTCGCCGGATGGGCTCACTACCTCGCGACGGTGCCCGAGTCCGCGCAGGCGCCCGACGCGCTCGCCGAACGCTCGCGCCCTCTCGCGCGGGCGGCCAGGAAGGACCCCGCGACCTTCGTCGATCGAGCGACGGGATTCCCGGACGCGATCGTCGCGAGCGAGCGGTTCGTCGCCGAGTTCTCTCTGGCGCACCAGACGATCGCCGAGTACGGCGCTCTGGGAGCGCTCGAGTCGTCGAGACGGTCGTGACCGAGCCCGAGTCGCACCCGGTACTGTCGGCGGAGCCGATGAGCGAGACGACCACGCGACTGCAGCACGACCGCCAGACCGAGATCTACTCGCTCGCGGTGAGCCGTGGCTCGGTCGAGGTCGCCGATCTCGCCAAGCGCTTCGCCGTCACGACCGAGACCATCCGACGCGACCTCTCCGAGCTCCAGGAGCGCGGACAGCTCCGACGCGTCCACGGCGGCGCCGTGCCCACCGAGCGCGTCCACCACGAACCGCTCGTCACCGAACGCGACTCGCAGAACGCCGCGGCAAAGCTGCAGATCGCCGAGGCGGCCGTCGCCGAGATCCCGCACAACGGAACGGCCGTCATCGACTCGGGATCGACCCTGCAGAAGCTCGCCGAGGTGTTCCCGACCGATCGCGGCGTCCACGTGATCACCAACTCACTGCGGTCCGGGTTGTCCCTGGCGCGTCGAGGCGTCGAACCGTTGACCGTCCTCGGCGGCGGGGTGAACGCCAACACCTTCGCGATGGTCGACTCGTTCACGGTCGAGATGGTCCGCGAGCTGTCGGTCGATCTGCTCTTCATCAGCTGTGACGGGCTCTCCTTCACCAGGGGGCTCACCACGCCCTACCGCAACGAATCGATGGTCAAGCGCGCCATGATCGAGGCCGCGGCGCGGGTCGTGGCACTCGTCGACTCGAGCAAGTTGGGGAACAACCAGCTGTTCAGCTACGCCGAGTTCGACGAGATCGACGTCGTCATCACCGATTCGGGTGCCGACGCCACGGCCGTCGAGCGCATCCGGGCCAACCAGGTCGACGTCCGAGTCGCCTGAGCCCACGAGACCCCGGCGATGACGGACGCGCCGCTCTCCGATCGTCGTCTCCGCGAGATCTGCCTCGAGGCCTGTCGTTCGGCCGCCGAGACCATCGACGCGACGAACTCGTTCACGCCGGTCTCGACGAAGTCGACCGACACCGACATCGTCACCGCCACCGACCTCGCCGCCGAGGCGACGATCCGGGACGTGATCTCGGCGGCCGCGCCGGGCTCGAACGTCCTCGGGGAAGAGGAAGGCCGAGCGCAGGCCGGTGTCGGACCGCACGGCGACGTCGAGTGGGTCGTCGATCCGCTCGACGGGACCGTCAACTTCGCCTACCGGATCCCCGTCACCGCGGTCAGTGTGGCCGCCGTGCGCAACGGGAGTCCCGTGGCCGGTGCGGTCGTCGATGTCGCCCGTGGCGAGATGTTCAGCGCCGAGCGGGACGGCGGAGCATGGCTCGACGGTGTGCCGATCTCGGTGGGGAGGTGCACCGAGCCGGCGCAGGCGCTGACGGTCACCGGCTACGCCTACGACGCCGACCGCCGGCGGGTCCACGGTCGGATGATCGCAGACCTCCTCGGCCACGTCCGCGACGTGCGCGCGTTCGGATCGGCGGCTCTCCACCTGTGCTGGGTCGCGTGCGGCCGGGCCGACCTCTACGTCGAGCGCGACATCCGACCCTGGGACCACTGCGCGGGATCGCTCATCGCCGGCGAGGCGGGCGCGGTGGTCGAACTGCCCTGCGCCGAGAACGATCGCATCGTGATGGCGTCGAACGCGGCGCTCCGCGTGCGACTGCGGCCGCTCGTCAGCTGATGGAGCCGACCCGCAGATCGACGCGGCGACGGAGGTCGCGGCGCGCGGCCTCGACCTCGATGTCGCCGATGTCCTCGGCGATGCGGGCGACGGCTGCGAGCACCGTCCAGTCGGCGAGATGCTCGTCGTCGAGGTCGAGAGCGGTCTCCATCGAGGCGAGGTAGCCCGACCGGAACTCGGCGAGCGCCGGATGCGGCACCGACTGACCTCCGAGATCCCGACTGGTGTCGATGACGAGAGCGGTCCGGGCGATCTCACCGACGAGAGATCCCCGGCTGCAGTCGAACCAGTCGACGACCACCGGGCCGTCGTGACCGAGTAGGACGTTGCGGGGGTGGAGGTCTCCGTGGCACAGCACATCGGTGCACTGCTCACCGGGGAGCAGGCCGATCGCGTCGAGGAGGTCGGCGCCGTGGCGCGATGCGGCAGCACGGATCTTCGACTCGACGCGGTCGTGCTGGCGGGGAAGGTCGTAGCTGACCGGCACCTCCACCAGGTCGAGGTGGATGCGTGCGAGCGACTCGCCGAGCTCCGTCGCGCGGGTCGGAGCGTCGGCCAGCTCGTCCCACAGAGACGGTCCGCCGATCCGCTCAGCCGCGAGAGCGGTCCGACCGTCGACCTCGACGAGGCGACGGCGATCGGGCACGGGCGCACCGAGTCGAGCGACGGTGTCGGTGAGCCGGAGCTCCTCGACGATCCACGACGTCGGGGTCGTCGGCGCGGCGATCTTGACGACGTCGACCTCGCCCCACTCGTACACCACCGAGCGGAGACCGCGGCCGAGCTCTCGTCCCCGCGTCGATGCCACCCGTTCAGTGTGGCGCGCCGTCGTGAAGAATGGCGCCGTGAACGACCTCGACCACGCTCCGCTCTGGACTCCGACTCCGGAGCGCATCGCCTCGTCCAACGTCGAGGCGTTCCGACGACGGTTCTGCCCCGGCGTCGCCGACTCCGACGGCGTGTGGCGGTGGTCGGAGGATCGGCCGGGCGAGTTCTGGCGCGCGATCTGGGACGTCGCGGACATCATCGGTGAACCAGGTGAACGACTGATCGAAGAAGGCGAGACGTTCCGCGAGTGGCGGTTCCTGCCCGACGCCGAGATCAACGTGGCCGAGAACCTCCTCGCCGATCGACCCGGGTCGGACCCGGTGGCGATCATCGAGACCGGCGAGGGACGACCCGACCGTTCGATCGACCGCGAGCGGATGCGAGCCGACGTGGCGGCGATCGCGGCCTGGCTGCGGTCGGTGGGCGTGGGACCGGGCGATCGCGTCGCCGCCTGGATGCCCCACGTGACCGAGACGATCGTGGCGTTCCTGGCCGCGAACTCCGTCGGGGCCGTCTTCACGTCGACGTCGGCCGACTTCGGTCCCGACGGCGTCGTCGACCGGTTCGGACAGACCACCCCCACGGTGCTCGTCGCCGCCGACGGCTACCGCTACGGCGGCACGGAGTTCGACTGCCTCGCCCGGCTCGGCGACATCGTCGACCGCCTGCCGTCGGTCGAGCACGTCCTGGTGGTCGATTCGCTGGGTGACGAGATCGACGCGTCCGCGCTCGCCGACATCGACGGGGCTCGTCCGTGGTCGTCCGTGCTGGCCGAACACGGCGGCGCCGAACCCGAGTACCTGCGCCTGCCGACCGACCACCCGCTGTGGATCCTCTACTCGTCGGGCACCACGGGGGTGCCCAAGTGCATCGTGCATCGGTCAGGTGGAGGTCTGCTGAAGCTGGCGAGCGAGCATCTGCTGCACTGCGACATCCGCGCCGGCGACCGGGTGTTCTACTTCACGACCTGCGGGTGGATGATGTGGAACTGGTTGGTCGGAGCGATGGGCACCGGTGCCACGATCGTCCTGTACGACGGCAACCCGGCCTTCCCCGGGCCCGACGCGCTCTTCGACCTCGTCGAGCGCCACGGCGTGACGCTGTTCGGTGTGTCGGCCAAGTACATCGACGCGTCCCGCAAGGCCGGTCTCGATCCGGCCACCACCCACGCGCTCGGGTCGGTCCGCACGATCTGTTCCACCGGGTCGCCGCTCAGCCCCGAGGGGTTCCAGTGGGTGTACGACTCGATCTCCGCCGACGTGCATCTGCAGTCGATGTCGGGAGGAACCGACCTGTGTGGGTGCCTGGTCGCCGGCGACCCGACGAAGCCGGTGTTCTCGGGAGCGATCCAACGCTCGGCGTTCGGCCTCGGCATCGAGGTGTTCGACGACCACGGCCGGCCGGTCGACATCGGCGTCAAGGGCGAGCTCGTGTGCACCACTCCGTTCCCGTCGATGCCGATCGGGTTCTGGGGCGACGAGGACGACACCAAGTACCGGGCGGCGTACTTCGAGCGCTTCCACGACGTATGGGCCCACGGCGACTTCGCCTCGTGGACCGCAGAGGGCGGCATCGTGATCCACGGCCGATCGGACGCGACGCTCAACGCGAGCGGCGTCCGGATCGGTACGGCCGAGATCTACCGCGTGGCGGAGCAGTTCGAGGAGGTCGTCGAGGCGATCGCCATCGGACAGGAGTGGGACGACGACACGCGGGTCGTCCTCTTCGTCCGGCTCGCCGACGGCGCGACCCTCGACGACGAACTCCGCGGCCGCCTCCGATCCGACCTCAGGACGAAGTGTTCGCCGCGCCACGTCCCGGCGGTGATCGCCGCTGTGTCCGACATCCCTCGAACGCGATCGGGCAAGATCGTCGAGATGGCGGTCACCGAGATCATCCACGCCCGACCGGTCAAGAACGTCGAGGCGTTGGCGAACCCCGACGCGCTCGACCTGTTCGTACCGGCTCTCGAGTCCGAGGTCGGGTGACCGATGGGAGTGAGCGTCAGCGACGAACAGCTCCTCGACATCGAGCACACGATCCGGCGATGCATCGCCGAGCGCACGTTCGACGGACTCGACATCAAGGGATTCGGCGAGATCGGTGTGGCGATCGGGGTGCCGACCGGAGCGGCCACCGCCGTCGTCAAACGGCTGCCGTCGTCGACCGACCGACGCTCCCTCGAGGACTGGTTCGCGTACGTCGCCCGATACGAGGCCGCCATCGCTCCTCACGTCACGCTCGCCCCGACCGAACAGCGGATCCTCGACACCGGCGACGGGCGGTGGGCGGCGTATCTGGTTCAGCCGTGTTATCCCGCCGAGCAGCTCACCGAGAACATCCTCGCCGCCGAGGAACCGGAGGCCGGCCATCCGCTCGTGGTCGCCGTGCGCGACGCCGCGCTGAGCGCGGTGACCGACGGCCGGCAGGCGATCGATCCGCAGTTCTCGAACTTCGTGTGGCACGACGACGAGCTGACGCTGATCGACACCGGGTCGCCGTTCCTCTATCACGCCGACGGATCGCCCGACTACGACATGGGCGCGTACGCCGAGTCGTTGCCGGCGGTCCTCCGCCCCCTCACCCAGAAGCTCGCCGAGAAGGTCGTCGCCGACGTGGGCACGCCGTCCGGAAACCTGGCCCTGTCGGCGCTGAGCATCGTGCGGCTCGATCAGGAGCGATGGCTCGACGACGTGCTGACCACGTTCAACGAACGACTCGACGACCCGATCGACCGCGCCGCCGTGATGGGACGGTTCGACGAGCTGCACGGTGAGATGCAACGGATCAAGAAGATCACGCGCGTCCAGCGGTTCTGGGTCGAGCGGATCCGGCGAGGTCAGTACGAGTTCTTCATCACCGACTCGTTCACCGGCGAACTGATCTGACGGTTCGTCGGTCAACCCTCGTCATCGATCAACCCAGATCGTCGAACGAACCGCCTCGTCCTGCCCCCGCGGCGAATCGCGAGGCTCCCTCGAGGGTCTCGCCGCTGCGGATCGTGTCCATGCCGAGCCGGGCCTCCCGAGCGAGTGCGCCACCGAGGTCGTCTCCCCACTGGTGGATCGCCGACTCGCGGTCGCGGCGCAGGCACCCCTGCGGGAACGCCGACAGCGACGCGGCGAGCGCGACGGCGTCGTCGAGCGCCTCTCCCGATTCGGCGATGCGATTGGCGAGTCCGATGTCGACGGCTTCGGGGCCGAGGACCGGACGACCGGTGAGGATGAGGTCCATCGCCCGGCTGTGCCCGATCAGCCGCGGGAGTCGGACCGTGCCACCGTCGACGAGCGGCACACCCCATCGTCGGCAGTAGACGCCGAACGTCGCGTCGCGAGCGGCGACGCGAAGATCACACCAGAGCGCGAGTTCGAGGCCCCCGGCGACAGCGTGACCCTCGACCGCAGCGATGACCGGCTTCGCGGTGACGAGCCGGGTCGGGCCCATCGGGCCCGGTGCGTCGACGATCTCGTCGGCGGGCGGCTCGTCGAGCCGATTGCCACGCCCGGCCGAGATCGCCTTGAGATCGGCGCCGGCGCAGAACGTCCCCTGCGCACCGGTCAGCACGGCCGAGTCGAGGTCGTCGTCCGCGTCGAGTCGGGCAAACGCATCGAACAGGAGGTCGGCCGTGGGACCGTCGACCGCGTTGCGGACCTCCGGTCGATCGATCGTGACGACGAGCACGCGTCCGTGGGTCTCGGTCTGAACCGTCATGGGCTCAGTCTCGTCGCTCCTCGTCGTCGGGCCAGAGGCGTCGGTCACGCATCGGGACGGTGCGACCACGCGCCGGGTGTCATGCTGGGCCGGTGACGGAGCCTGGGTCGATGACGGGGATCGACGCCGAGCAGCGGGAGTGGTTCGTACACGAGGGCGACGAGGTGCTCTCGGCGATGGACGTCGACGAGTCGGTCGGGCTCGACGACGGCGAGGCGGCCCGCCGTCGCGAACGCTTCGGTGCGAACACCTTGCCGAGCCCGCCGGCGCCCAGTCCGTGGGCGATCGCCTGGACGCAGCTGACGAACCCGATGACGCTGATGCTGGTCGCGGTCGTGGTCGTCGGCGTGCTCGCCGGCCAGTGGGGGACCACGATCATCGTCGGACTGCTGGTCACGCTGAACGTCGCCCGGGGCACGAGCCAGGAGGTCAAGGCGCAGGAGAGCGTCGACGCCCTCTCCGAACTCCAGGTGCCCACGGCGAGGGTCCGCCGCTGCGGATCCACGATCGAGGTCGACGCGACCGAGCTCGTTCCGGGAGACATCGGGCTCCTCGAGGCCGGCGAGCTGGCACCCGCCGACGGACGGATCGTGCAGGCGGCGACGCTGGAGATGCAGGAGTCGGCCCTGACCGGCGAGAGCGCACCCGTGCCCAAGGACGCCGAGACGCTCGACGATCCCGACACCGACCTCGGCGATCGCACGAACATGGTGTTCCAGAACACGCTCGCCACACGTGGGACCGCGACCTACGTGGTCACGGCCACCGGCACGTCGACCCAGATGGGTCGGATCGCCGGGATGGTCACCGACGTCACGAGGCGTCGATCGCCGCTGCAGCAGGAACTCGATCGACTCTCGAAGCTGCTCGGGCTCATGGCCGGGCTCGCGGTCATCGTGATCGTGGGCGTCGGCCTCGCGCGCGGCCTCGAGGTCGATGACGTCCTGGTGCTCGGGATCGCCACGGCGATCGCCTCGATCCCGACCGGCCTGCCGACGTTCGTCCAGACGATGCTGTCGTCGGGTTCTCGCCGTCTCGCCGAGCACCGCGCTGTCGTGAAGACACTCGCCGACGTCGAGACCCTCGGAGGGACCACGGCGATCAACAGCGACAAGACCGGCACGCTCACCCTCAACGCCATGACGGCCAGATCGCTGATGGCGGGCGGTCGGTGGTTCCGGATCGAAGGCGAGGGGTACGCCAAGTCGGGGGCGATCCTCCAGGTGGCCGGTGACGAGCCGCCCGACTTCCGACGGCTCGGTCTGGGGCTCGCACTCTGCAGCGACGCCACCGTCGCCGACGACGGCACGGTCGTGGGCGATCCGACCGAAGCGGCGCTCGTGGTGCTGGCAGCCAAGGTCGGTGTCGACGCCGACGAGACGCGGAGAACGCTGCCGCGTCTGGCCGAGGTGCCGTTCGACTCGGCGTACAAGTTCATGGCCACCTTCCACCGCGTGCGTGACGCGATCGACGAGCCACTCGCCTGCGTCGTGAAGGGCGCACCGGACGTCGTGCTCGGTCGGTGTTCGCACGCGCTGTGGCAGGGCGATGTCGTCCCGGTCGACGAGGTGCGTGACGAGATCGTGGCAGCCAACCGCCGACTGTCCGAGCAGGGACTGCGCGTGCTGTCGTTCGCCTACCGCGGGCTGCCCGAGACGAGCGTCGACGCCGTCGAAACCGACCCGATGTCGCACGTGACCGACCTCGTGTTCGTCGGCGTCGTCGGCATCATCGACCCGCTGCGGCCCAGCGCGGTCGACGCGGTCGCGACGGCGCACCGAGCCGGCATCGACGTGCGGATGATCACCGGCGACCACACGGTGACCGCACGCGCGATCGCCGACGAACTGGGCCTCGGTGACGGGGTCGCCACCGGGGCCGAACTCCGGGCGATGTCCGACGACGATCTGACCACGCGGCTCCCCGAGCTCCACGTGTTCGGCCGCGTCACGCCCGAGGACAAGCTGCGGCTGGCCGCACTGATGCAGGCGTCGGGTGACGTCGTGGCGATGACCGGCGACGCGGTCAACGACGCGGCTGCGCTCAAGCAGGCCGACATGGGCGTCGCGATGGGGAGCGGCAGCGAGGTCACGAAGCAGGCGGCGAAGATGATCCTCGTCGACGACAACTTCGGCACCCTCGTCCGCGCCGTCGAGATCGGGCGCGACATCTACCGGCGGATGTCGGCCTACATCGGCCTGCAGCTCACCGTCCTCGCCGCGGTGCTCGAGTTGATGCTGCTGGCGACCATCTTCGACGTCAACGACGGTGTCGGTCTGACGCCGATCCTCCTCCTCGCATCGAAGTTCGGCGTCGTGTTCACGGTGGTCCTCGGCTTGATGACCGACGTCGACGATCCGACCGTGATGGACCGACCGCCCCGAGATCCCACCGCCCGCCTGGTCACCCCCCGGTCGGCGGCGCTCTGGGCGGCCCGCGGACTGCTGGTCGCCCTCCCGGCGCTGGGCTGTGTCATATGGGGGCCCGACGAGCCGAGCCCCACCGAGCCGACCACGTCGATGACGATGGCGTTCGTGGTGGTCGGTCTGTCGGCGGCTCTGCTCGGGCTCGCATCGAGACGCGAGTCCGAACCGGCGTGGGCGGCGCCGCTGATGCCGTTCGTGAAGTACACCGGCTTCGGCCTCGCCTTCGTGTGGCTGGCGGTCGAACTGCGGCCGCTGCAGCGAGTGCTCGGCACCGTGGCGCTCACCCCGAGCCAGTGGCTCGTCGCCACGCTGCTCGCGCTGGCGGCGCCGGCGGCGCTCGAGATCGAGAAGGCGGTCCGGCGCTCGAGGAGCTCCGGGGCGTGACGTCAGCGGATGGGTGAGTCGGGGCGAACCGGCTCCCACCCGGGAGCGGCGAGTTCGAACCCGTCGAACTCGAATCCCGGCACGACGACACACGTGACGAGGCCCCACTCCCCCACGGGGCGTGCCGCCTGCCACGAACCGGCCGGCACCAACACCTGCGCGGCGCTGGTGGCATCGAGTTCGCCGCTCACGCGGTGCATGTCGACCAGGCCGTCGTCACTCGGCGCGATCGACAGCTCGATGCCGGCGCCCGCGTTGTGGATCCACATCTCGTCCGCGTCGACACGATGCCAGTGCGACCGCTCCCCCCGCTGGAGAAGGAAGTGGATGGCCGTGCCGACCGCACGACCGTCCGCGCCGGGTGCACCGCGCCACGTTTCGACGTAGTGGCCGCCCTCGGGGTGGGGACTCATGCCGAGTCGTTCGATGATGTCGGCAGGCGTGACGTCGGCGGGTGTACTCACCCGGACAGGATCGCAGCGAGGGTCCGCTCCGCTGCGTCGAGAGCTCCCTCGATGTGGCCCGGTGACTCGCGAGCGGTCTCGGTGGACGACCAGTGGAGCGGTCGATCGACCGGCGCGTGGAGCGCCGGATGACCGAACAGCTCGTACGATCGCAACTGCTCGACCCCGGTCGGTGACGTGAGGGATTCGGACCGCCAGTCGACCACGATCACCTCCTGAGCGTCGGCCGCCGCCGGCCCGAACAGCCTGGCGAGCTGGCGCACCACGTCGTCACGACCGATCGACTCCCCGGAGGTCGGCTGGCCGAACCCGAACAGGGCCGCGGGTCGTCGGCGCGACCCGCTCATGTCGTGGATCTCGCGGAGGGGTCCGACGTGGCTCATCGCACTTCCGGCGAGGCCGGCGTCGCGCCAGAACGGTTGGTCGTACACGGCGACCGCCTTGGTGGTCGCACCCATCCAGACGGGCGTGGCCCGGGCGATCCGACCGATCGACTCGGGCAGCGGCGGGTCGATGACGATCGACGAGATCGCCAACGCCGGTGGGAGCGCCAGCACGACGTGGCCCGCGGTGAGCTCACCACGCCCGTGGCCGACGGTGAATGGCCCCGTCCCGCTCACGCGCGTGACCGCGGTGGAGAGCCGCAGGGCGCCGCCCGGAAGGTCGGCGGCGAGACGGCTCGCCAACTCCTCCGCGCCTCCGCTGAACCGGAACGACGGCACGTCGATCGGATTGCCGTCGAGGCGCCGGACGCCGTCGGGCGCCTCGTACATCGCGTCGCCGGCGAGATGCTGTTGGTGGATGGGCAGTGCGAAGTCTCGGACCAGCTGGGCCACGCGACGCTCTCCCGGCCAGAACCACGTGGCACCCACGTCGATGCGATGGCCGAGGCGTTGGTCGAGGCCATCGTCCAGACGGTGGCCGGAGGAGGTCGGCTCGGATCGCAACCGACCGCCGATGCGATCACGTCCTTCGAACACGACCACCGACACGTCGTGCGCGAGCAGCCCCCGGGCGAGATGCAGGCCCGAGATGCCGGCACCGATCACGGCCACGTCGACCGTTTCGCCGAACGTCCCGTCACCCATCGACCCCGGAGTCTACAGACTGGTAGACTCCTCGCCGTGGCTCGACCCAGCGGACGCAATGTCCGCAGCGAAGTGCTCGACGAGGCGACACTCCTCATTCGCACACGTGGTGTCACCGGGTTCAGCGTCGGCGACGTCGCCGACCGAGTCGGCGTGCGTGCGCCGTCGATCCATCACCACTTCGCACGGAAAGACGATCTGATCGCCGAGACGATCTCGCGCTATCGCCAGACGTTCCGCGCCGACGTCGATCGCATCGAGGCGACCGACCCGCTCGATCGACTCCGTCGCTTCGCCGATCTGTTCCTCCGCGCCGTCGACGACGACGTGCTGTGTCTCTGTGGCGCCGCGATCGCGGCGTGGGACGATCTCTCAGAACCGGGTCGGCTCCAGACGAGCGGCTTCTTCGGCGATCAGCTCGCATGGGTCGAGAGCGAGGTCACGACCGGGGTCGAACAGGGCCGCCTGCTCCCCCACGTCGACGCCCGTCGGTTCGCCGCCACCTACATCGCAGCTCTCGAGGGAGCGTTGCTCCTCGCCCGCAGCGGCGTCCACGGCGGAGCCGCGCGCTCCGTTCCCGACACTCTCCTCGAAGGAGTCATCGCGTGACCACGCCCACCCTCCGCGACCTGCTCGCCGAGTACGACCGTGCGCTCGACCACACGAACGACCTGCGCCACGGTCTCTCCGTCGAGCAGATCAGGTGGCGCGCCGACGACGACGCGTCCGCGATCGGATGGCACCTCGGGCACCAGCCGGCGGTCGCCCACTTCATGGTGCGCAACCTGACGGCCGCGGAGCCGTCGATCGATGTCGAACTCGATGCACTGATGGACTCGGCCACGCCCGAGCCCGATCGTGGAGACCTCCCCGACCTCGAGCGCCTGCTCGACTATCGCGACGCCGTCGCCGAGCGCGTGCGCTTCCGGGTCGGACAGATCGACGAGGGACGGGTCGGCGCGCCGACGCAGCTGCGGGTCGTGGCTCACACGTTGCTCGTCGCCCTCGTCAACCACGAGTACCAGCACGACCAGTGGATCGGCGAGGTCCGTCGCGACGTCCACGGCCTCGACCTCCCGCCCGCCCCGACGTCACCGTGGCTCGCGACCCTCGACGGGTACACCGCCGTGGTGGCCTGATCGCACACAGCGGGTTCACAGGGAGTCCGACCAGACTGGGAGCGTGAGGCAGGACGGCGCGCCCGGCACATCGACCCGAGTGTTGGTCGTCGAGGACGAGCCCGCGATCAACGACGTCGTCGCCACCGCACTGCGGTACGAGGGGTACTCGGTGACGCAGCTGCACGACGGCTCGGACGGGCTCTCGGAGGCGCTCCGAGCGGCGTACGACCTGATCGTGCTCGACGTGATGCTGCCCGGGCTCGACGGCTTCGAGATCTGTCGACGGATGCGTGACGGCGGTCAGATGGCGCCGGTCCTGTTCCTCACGGCCCGCACCGAAGCCGAGGACCGGATCCGCGGCTTCCAGACGGGCGGAGACGACTACGTCACGAAGCCGTTCTCGGTCTCCGAGCTCGTCCTGCGGGTCGCCGCGATCCTCCGACGAGCCGGGACGTCGCCGTCGAGCGACGTCCTCACGGTCGACGACCTGGTCCTCGATCCGGCCGGCCACGAGGTCCGTCGCGCCGGTCGTCTCGTCGAACTCTCCGCCACCGAGTTCCGGCTCCTCCGGTACCTCGTCGAGAACACCGGGATCGTCGTGTCGAAGGCGCAGATCCTCGCCAACGTCTGGGACGACGACTACGACGGGACCGAGAACATCGTCGAGCTCTACGTCGGCTATCTGCGCCGCAAGGTCGATGACGGCCACCCGCCGCTGATCCACACCAAACGGGGCGCGGGATACGTGCTCCGGCCCGATTCGACGTGAGTTCATCGTGGTGACCCGTCCTCGGCTCCGGACGCTCGTGCTGATCCCGCTCGTCGTCGCACTCGTGGCGACGTCGGCGATCATGGGCGTCGTCATCCATCGGCGGGTCGAGATGGACCTCACGCGCGGCGTCGACAGCGAGCTGCAGCGGGCGATGCTGCCACGCGCGCTCGCCGGGAACGGCCCGATGGGCCCGACCCCTGGCGAGCCGGCCCCGCCGCCACCCGACGGGTCCGGGACCACGGCGGAGACGCCCGACGATGCACCCGAGCAGCTCGCCGGCGGAGGACCGCAGGTGGTCGTGATCGACGACGCAGGTGAGGTCGTCGAGATCCGTGACGACAGCGACGACCTGGCGTCACGCGACCTCACCGGCCTCGTCGGCTCGGCGCGCGCGACGCTCGACGGTGAGCCGCGCCTGCGCGCATTGGCGGTTCCGGTCGAAGAGGGCCGACTGGTCATCGCCACCTCGTTCGAGGCGGTCGACGACTCGCTCTCGTCGCTGCGGCGCAACCTGTTCATCGGGATCGGTGCGCTCGTCCTGGTCCAGGCCGCCATCGCGGCGCTCCTGATCCGGCTCGTCAATCGGCCGCTGAATCGGCTCAGCTCGTCGGCGCACCAGATCGCGGCGGGCGACCTCGACACCCCGATCGACGCCACGTCGGGCCCGCGGGAGACCGCTCAACTCGGCTCCGACCTCCAGGTGATGGTCGACCGGCTCACCACCACCATCGCCGAGCGTGAGGCGGCGGCCGCCGAGGCCGAGCAGGCGCGCGCCGACACCGAGCGGTTCATGGCCGACGTGTCCCATGAACTCCGCACGCCGCTCACCGCGATCAAGGGGTACGCCGACCTCCACATCGCGGGGATGCTCGGCGACGACGAGGTCGGCGACGCGATGGCGCGGATCTCCGACGAGAGCGAGCGACTGACCGACCTCGTCGGTGATCTGCTGCAGCTGCTGCGCCCGACCGACAACCGCCACGTCGAACCGGTCGACCTCGCCGCGATCGCCTCGGCCGCCGTGCACGATCTGCGGGCCGCACACCCCGATCACCCGATCTCGCTCGACCTCCACGACGACTGCACGGTCCTCGCCGACCCCGCACGCGTCCACCAGGCGGTCATCAACCTCGGTGCGAACGCCTGCCAGCACACGCCGCCGAGGACCCCGATCGAGATGCGGATCGAGCGGCGCGGCGACGACGTCCGCTTGAGCGTCACCGACGAAGGTCCGGGGATCGATCCCGAGATCGCCGCCCGCGTGCTCCAACCGTTCGTGCGCGGCGACGCTGCACGCAGCCGCGCCTCACACGACGGTTCGGGCCTCGGCCTCGCCATCACCGATCGCATCGCTCGCCAACACGACGGATCGGTCGAGCTCGACTCCACACCGGGCCACGGGACGACCTTCACGCTGTCGCTGCCCGTCGCACCGGGCTGACCGGGTGGCCGACGTCTCCGTGACGTCGTCGGAACCTGTGCGA
The DNA here is from genome assembly GCA_039185545.1 of Actinomycetota bacterium. Classification (GTDB taxonomy): domain Bacteria; phylum Actinomycetota; class Acidimicrobiia; order Acidimicrobiales; family Ilumatobacteraceae; genus Ilumatobacter_A. The sequence continues at coordinate 1,370 of JBCDAK010000033.1, read as the reverse complement.
TTCCTGTGAGCGGATCCACAGGGACCGCTCAGGGGAATGCCGGATCGTCTCGGCCATGATCCCGACACGAACCCTTCGAACCGCCGCCGTCCTCACTGCGACCTCCGTCGTCGCACTCATGGCGTGCGGCAGCGACGACGACGCCTCCGTCGCCGAGAGCCATCCCGCAGCCGAGGGGGCGGACGGCGAGGACCACGACCACGACGAGGACGAGGACCACGACCACGAGGACGGCGAGGAGCACGACCACGACGAGGACATCGACGACGATGCAGCCGGCGGAAGCGAGACGTCCGACTCGTCCACGGACACGTCGGAGGACTCGTCACTCCCCTCGTCGTTGTCGTCGGCCTGGACCGGTTCGTACGAGCTGATCGACGAGGAGTTCGGCACGATGGTGACGGTCACCGTCGACGGCGACACCCGGAGCATCGAGTCGAACACGCTTCCCGACCACGAGACCGGCGAGTTCCCCAACGCCGGAAACCCCAACGCGATCTCCGAACAGGACCGCAGCTGGGAGTTCTCGGCCACCGGCGTCGACACCGGCACGATCACCTCGGTCCGCGAGTTCGGTGTCGCGGTCAACGGCGTGAAGTTCGAGCCGGGCACCGGCGAGTCGGTGACCTGCGCCAGTGGCGAGAGCTATCGCATCGAGGCGCTGCAGGACGTGTACGACCTGGGCCTCGACTTCAACAACGCCCACGTCCAGCCGGACGGCGAGTACCACTACCACGGCATCTCCGAACTGCTCGTCGACGGCTACGACTCGGACCAAGACCTGGTGCACATCGGGTTCGCCGCCGATGGCAACCTCGTGTACTACTCGAAGTCGGGGGCCTACTCGCCGGGCTACGTCCTCTCGGACGAGGCCCGCACCGGGACCGACTGCGTGGCGAGCGGCCCGGACGGCACACTCGTCAACATCGACGGCAGCGCCCCCGACGGCACCTACACCAGCGACTTCGCCTTCGACGAGAACGCCGGTGACCTCGACGAGTGCAACGGCGTCACGATCGACGGTCAGTACGTGTACCTGGCGACCGACACGTTCCCGTTCATCGGCCGCTGCGTTGTGGGCGAGGTGTCCGGCGACTCGGCCGGCGGCGGCGGCGGTGGCGGCGGGACTCCTCCCGGTGGCGAGAACGGCGAGGAGGCAGTCGTCGGGCAGACCGGAGCGCCGCCCGACGCCCCCGATTTCGGCGAGGCCGCGACCGCCCTCGGAATCACCGAGGACGAACTGATCGACGCACTCGGCTCGCCACCCGACGTGGATCGGGCCGCCGAGACCCTCGGCATCAGCGTCGACGAGCTCACCGGCGTCCTCCCACCCCCACCCGGCGGCTGACGACCTGATGCGACCGGCGACG
>JBCDAK010000032.1:0-31074 GCA_039185545.1 Actinomycetota bacterium | reverse complement strand
GGGGGGCGAGACGAGGCGGACGATGATGCGGACCACGATGCCGACGACGGCACCGACCACGACGCCGGCGAACCCGTGTCGACGGAGGCGGTCATGGTCGGAGCGGCGGGCGAGATCGACTCGGCCGACCTGTGGGCCACACGGACCGGTGCGGTCCCCGTCGCCGCCGACGACGAGAACTCCGGCGTCACCGGGGAGCCACTCACGATCACCACACGCGACTCGGGCGGTGTCGCGACGGTCACGTCGCTCGGAGCGGCCGCCGAGGTCGACACCGCGGCCGGCGCAGCCGATGCGCCTGCCGCCGCCACCGCCGTGGTGACCGATCCCGCAGTCGAGCCGGCCGCGGCGACGACGGGTGGTGCCGCCACCACGGTCGTCGAGCGCGTCGACGCCGCGCCACCGCAGGGCCGGTGGGTCGAGGGTCAATGGATCCCGGGGCAGTGGGTCGACGGTCAGTGGGTCGACCGTCCCGACTCCGAGGTGTACCTCGTGCCGGATGAGGGGTTCCGGGTCCGTCCGGCGTTCGTTCTCGCGGTGCTGACCCTGCTCGCCACGCTGCTCGCTGCGGTCGCCGACGTCTCGAGCGTCACGACCGACCGTGTCGTCGACGGCATCCCGAACCAGATCTTCACCCTCGACTCGCTCGGCTCCAACCTCGCCGTCGCTGGGTTCGTCGGCGCGGCCGTGATGCTGATCGGAGCGCTGCTGCAGTGCTTCGGGCTCCGCTGGGGTGGTGGTCTCACCGGCGGCGCCGGGCTCGCCACGGCGGGTTGGGCGTCGCTCACGATCGGCCTCGCCGAGATCGGCCTGTTCCGAGCGCAGTTGGTGCTCGACAACCCCGAGGTCCCACCGTTCACCCTCACGATCACACGCGACGTCGGCTACTTCCTGGTGCTCGGGGTCGGCGTCATCGGGATCCTGGTGGCGCTGTTCTCGCTCGTCTCCTCGGGGCGCGGGGGTCGGCCCGGGCTCAACCCGTGGGTCGCCGCATGCGGTGCGTTGGCGTCGACCATCGTGGTGGCGGGCCCGCTCATTCCGGCCGCTGACTTCGGGTTCGATGTCAACTTCTCCAACTCGGCACTGCCGTGGCAGTTCTACGCCGGGCGAACGATCCACCTCGCCCTGTTGCTGCTCGGAGGAGTCATCGGCTTCCTCCTCGTCCGCACCTACGGACTCGGGCTCGCGGCCGGAACGATGTGCGTCGCCGTGTGGCTCTGGATCAGTTCGCTGATCGACGTCGGCGGACGATCGTTCGGCATCGGAGGCTTCAACATCGGCACCGCCGACACGAGTCCCCATGCCGTCACGACCGTCGGCGTGGTGGCGACGGTGCTGTTCCTCCTGGTCGCAGCGGTCCTCGCCACGCTCCAGAACCGTCGTACCTGACGTCGCACAGCTGCGCTCGATCAGGTCGGGCGTACGGCGTCGGCCGGATCGAGTCGAGCCGCCTTCGCAGCCGGGTACAGACCGGCGATCGCCCCGATCACGAGCGACACCGCGACACCGCCGGTGAGTGCGGTGGCGGGGACGTCGACGACCCACTCCTGCCGGCGGGCGTAGGCCCACGTGACGGCGACGCCGAGTCCGACCCCGAGGGCGCCGCCCAGCGCCGAGAGCAGAGCGCTCTCGAGGACGAACTGGCTGCGGATGTGACCTCGGGTCGCACCGAGTGCTCGGCGGACACCGATCTCGGTGCGGCGTTCGAGGACCGAGATCACCATCACGTTGGCGATCCCGACCGCACCGACGAGCAGCGCCACACCGCCGAGACCGAGCAGCAGGTTCTGCAGGTTCTGGTCGACCTTGGTGCGGGCCTCGAGCGCGTCGCTCGGTCGTGACACGTTCACCTCGTTGGACGCCCCCGGACTCGCGGTGCGACCCAGGATGGACCGCACGGCCCCGACCTGATCGGGGTCGGTGCGCACGTAGATGCGACTGGCCGCCGGGTCGATGCCGAGCTGGTCGACCGCCGCCGGGTACCCGATCGTCACCGATCGGTCGAGGTCGGGGTTCAGCGGGATCGGGTCGAGGAGGCCGATGACGTCGAACCATCGGTCGTTGATGAGCACCCGCGGCCCGCCCTCGAGCGACGTGATCCCGAGGCGTTCCGCAGCGACCGAGCCGAGCACCACGACGGGGAGTCGCCTCGTCGACTCGTCGACGAATCGGCCGACCGCGACGGACCCCTTCAGGGTCGACAGGAGGTGTGGCTCGGCGGCCATCACCGTGACTCCGCCGGCGCGCTGCGGGTCGACGTGATCGTTGCGGCGGACCACCGTGGCGATCTGCGTGACGCTCGCCGCGGACTCGACGGGACCGATCCGACGGATCATCGCCGGCGCGTCCGCGGGGAGCTGCTGCGACGTGCCGAAGACGTCCTGGCCCGGTTCGACGGCGAGGAGGTTGGTGCCGAGCTCGTCGAGCTCGGCCACGAGCGCCGCGCGGCTCGACGACGAGATGCCGAGGACCGACACCATCGACGCGATGCCGATGGCGATCCCGATCGCGGTGAGCAGCGTTCGTCCGCGACGTGCTCGCAGCCCGACGGTCCCGGTCGTGACGCGATCGCGCATCGACATGCTCGAACGCGGCCCACGCCCCGGCGGTCCAGGGATCTCACCGGGAATCGTGTCGTCCGGGGCGCATCCCTGGGCGCCGATGATCGTCACGCCGTCACCTCCACGTCCTCGGTGACGACGCCGTCGCGGACACGCACGATGCGGGGAAGCCGGCCCGCGAGTTCCTCGTCGTGGGTGATGACGATGATCGTCGAGCCGTCCCGGTGCAGGCGGAGCAGCAGCTGGACGATCTCGGCGGAGGTGGTCGAGTCGAGATTGCCCGTCGGTTCGTCGGCGAGGACGATCGCCGGGTCGCCGACGAGGGCGCGGGCGATGGCGACCCGCTGGCGCTCGCCGCCCGACATGGTGGCGGGGCGCGCGTCGAGTCGATGACCCAGGCCGACCCGTTCGAGGGTCTCGATCGCCCGCCGACGCCGGAGCCGGGGCCGTCCGTGTCGGTAGAGCAGACCGGTGGCGACGTTGTCGGTCGCCGACAGACCCGCGAGCAGGTTGAACGACTGGAACACGAATCCGATGCGGTTCGACCGGATGCCGGCGAGCTCGCGGTCTCGGCACCGGGCGAGGTCGCGGCCTTCGAGGAGGACACGACCAGCCGTCGGTCGGTCGAGGGTGCCGATCACATTGAGCAGTGTGGACTTGCCGGAGCCCGACGGACCGACGATGGCGAGCAGTTCACCGCGGGCCACGTCGAGGTCGACGCCGTCGAGCGCGTGGATCGGGGAGGGTCCTGGGAAGGTCTTGTGGACGTCGGCGAGTCGCAGGACCGGAGTCGACCGCGTGGACCTCGGAATGGTGCTCGACCTGCGCTCGCTCACTGCGCCACCACCACGATGTCACCGTCGGTCACATCGCCCGCGATCTCCGCCCACCCGTCGGCGATGGCGCCGACCTCGACCCGCACGAGTGTCCCGCGAACGGGAGAGTCGACGACGTTGCCGGTCGCCGCTGTCGAGGGGGCCAGCTCGACGGCGAACCCGCCCTCGCGCACGGCGAGGAGCGCGGTCACGGGAACGGCGAGTGCTTCTTCGGCCAGCACGCGGGTGGCGGTGACGACCGCCGTGGTCGTGTCGGCCGGGAGGGGGTCGTCGGCGGTGATCGTGGCCGTCAGCGACGCGTTCCCGCTCTCGTCGAGCGTTCGATCGAGCTTCTCGACGACTCCCGCCACCGAGGCGCCGTCCGGCGTCGCGATCTCGACCGCAGACCCGGCGGCGGCGAGAGCACGATCCCGGCTCTGCACCGGAAACGTGATCCGCTGTCCCGGTTCCGTGACTCGGATCGACGAGAACGGCGACCCGACTCGACGTATCGCCTCGATGCGGAGAGGTGTCGGGGAGAACAGGACCTGTGTCGCATCGACGCGACCGGTCTGCTCGATGCCGTGCGCCTTCTGCCAGGCCTTCACGGCGCGCTCCGTCGACGGGCCGAACGTGCCGTCGACGGTGACCTCGCCGTCGTCATCGAATCCGGCGTCGATCAGGAACGCCTGCAGCTGGCCGACGTCGTAGCCGGTCATGTACCGCTGCCCGGCCACGCGTCGGTCGGGCGTCTTCTTCAGTTCGCGGAACATCGGGAGGTTGCCCTCGGCGAGGAAGGTCGGTGTGAGATCGACGCGGACGAGCTCGTCGCCGAACTCGACGAGCGTCCCCCGGTCGGGCCGCGCCGTGATGGTGCCCTGTCGCTCGAGGGGGAGATCGAAGGCGGACTCGTACTGCACGTCGGCGTTGAACTCCTTCGACTCACTCAGGGTGCGCCGCTCGACCTGGGCCGTCGCGATCGGGGAGGGACCCGTCTCGCTGTCCGGCGACGTCGGGTCGCGGCCGTCGCCGTCGGAGCTCGCGGTCACGGCCGCCGCTCCGATGCCGGCGAGCCCGAGGGTGCCGACGGCGGCGCCCGCGAGCAGGAATCGTCGACGGTTCACGACGATCCCTCCTCGCCCTCGAGATCGTCGAACACGTCGTCGAACACCTCGTCGAAGACCGAGTTGCACTCGGCGGCAGCCGCGTCCATCGCGTCCGGATCGACGTCCTCGTCGTCGATCTCGATCGCGATCGCCCCGCCGTCGCTCGACGACGGGTCGGGCATGTCGATCCCCTGCTCCCTCATGCACCGGGCGAAGGCGAGTTCGGCGTCGGCGAGCTCGGCCTGTTGCTCGGGCGACAGATCGAAGCCGGTGTCGGTGTTGGCGAGGTGCTTCTCGCAGTCCTCGAACGCAGCGAACGACTCGTCGTCGAACTCCACGACGGAGTCGGCGTCGACGCTCCCGTTCTCGGTGACGTCTCCCTCGACCTGGGCTCCGCCGCCTCCGGGTTCGCCGGAGAGCACGGCCGTGTCGACACCGGCATCCTGCAAGCAGCGTTCGTAGAGGTCGAAGGCCTCGTCGGGGTCGCTGGGTGCCTCGCTGTCGTCGTCGATGTCGTCGTCGCTGTCATCGTCGCCGGTCTCCGCTGTGTCGCCGTCGATGACGCTGGTGCCGAGCGACGCGATGCCGTCGGCACCGTCGTCGCTCGCGTCGGACGCGCCGCACGCCGCGAGAGTCAGGGTCAGGACGGCGGCGGCCGCCGCGAGTGGTCGCCGGGTCGACATGGATCCTCCAGGTGCTGAGTCGGTGCTCGTCGTGGAACGGCATCGATCCTGAGGAACCGCTCTGAGCCCGACCTGAGAGGTCCTGAAGTGATTCTCAGGTTCGTGAGCGCTGGGAGTCGCCGAGGGTCACCGGATTCGCTCACATGGTGGGGGAATCCCCACCGTCGGTTCGGGAGGTGGTCGGATCGAACCCGCCCCGACGTTCTGCGCACCGTCGACGTATGGAACAGAACCATGCTCCCCACCCGGGGCCGGCACGCGGCTCGGTCGCTGTACTCGAGCCACTCGTGCAGCTCCGCGACGTCACCCGCGTCTACGGCTCGAAACAGAACCGACAGCTCGGCGTCGACCGCGTCGACCTCACGCTCGGCCGCGGCGAGCTCGTGGCCGTGGTCGGACCATCGGGTTCCGGCAAGTCGACGTTGGGATCGCTGATCGCCGGCATCGACAGCCCGACGAGCGGATCCGTCGTGATCGACGGGCAGAGAGTCGACGGGTTGAAGCGCGACAAGCTCGCCCGCTGGCGCGGCCAGAACGTCGGGATCGTCTTCCAGGACTTCCACCTGCTCCCGACCCTCTCGGCCGCCGAGAACGTCGAGCTCGCGCTCAAGTTGTCGGGAGCGTCCGGGTCGAAGGGCGAGCGCCGGGAGCGGGCTCGTCGGGCGCTCGCCGACGTCGGTCTCGGGGAGAAGGTCCGTCGCCTCCCCACCGAGCTCAGCGGCGGCGAGCAGCAACGCGTCGCGGTCGCCCGTGCGCTCGTGACCGAGCCGCGGGTCGTCGTCGCCGACGAGCCGACCGGCAGCCTCGATCAACAGTCGGGACACGAGGTGTTCGATCTCCTCCGTCGGGTCGCCGATCGCGGCACGACCGTCGTGATGATCACGCACGACCGGTCGCTCGCCGCAGCGGCCGACCGCCTCGTCGAGATGCTCGACGCTCGGATCGTCCGGCACACCGTGGGTAGCGACCCCTCCGACCCGATCGACGTCACCGCGCCCGCACACGACGACCCGACCACATCCGCAGGGTTCGCGGCGTCGCCGATGGAGGTCGTGTCGTGATCCAGGCGTGGCGCACCTTCCGTCGGGCACCGGCCCGCATCATCACGAGCGTCCTCGCGCTCGCCCTGGCTGTCGGAGCGATGGGCGTGTTCGCCATCCCCGCCGTGTCCACCAGCTCGCTCCGCGACGCCGCCGAGCGAGATGGCATCGGCAACGTGTTCCTCATCACCGAGGACACCGGAGACCTCGACGTCGCGGCACTCGCGTCCGTCGAGGGTGTCGAGCGTGCGGAGTCGCAGGTCCTCACGTGGCCGGTCATCCAGAGCACCGGTGACGACATGACGCTGTTAGGCGTCGACGTCGACGATCAGCAGATGGACATCGTCAACGTCGATGCCGGCCGACTCCCCACGGCTGTCGGCGAGATCGTCGTCGACGGCGACGTGGCGCCGATCGGTACCGAGTTCGTCGTCCGCGACGGGTCGGGCGTGTCGGTCGACCTCACCGTCGTCGGGATCGGCGGCACCTCCTTCTGGGAGGGCGACGGGCTCGCCTTCACCGACATCGAGACCGCTCGGGCGGTGTCGGGGATCGAGGGCGCCAACCGCGTCGTCGTCCGCGCCGAGTCGGGCACGAGCGAGAGCGAGTTGGGCGACCTCGCCACGGCGCTGCGCGATTCACTGGCAGCCGACGGCGTGGCCCTGGCCGAGCTGCCGTTCACGATCGAGGACGGCACGCATCCCATCGAGCAGGACATCGACCAGGTCAGCATGCTGATCGGCTTCCTCGGCATCGTCGCCGGTGTGGTCGGTCTCGTGCTGCTCGCCTCGACGACCAACACACTCGTCACCGAACGCACCCGTGAAGTGGCCGTGATGCGAGCGCTGGGCGGCACGCCTCGGGCGCTGCGTCGGCGGCTGCGGCGGATCGCGCTGGCGATCGCTGCGGCGGGCGTCGTGATCGGTCTGCCGTTGGGCATCGCGATCTCGAACGTGATCGCCCGCATGGTCCTCGAGGAGTTCGTCGGGCTGACGCCCGGGCTGGCGGTGTCGATCCCGGTCCTGGCCGCGAGCGCGGCGTTCGTGATGATCGGCGCCCGCGTCGTGTCGGCACGAGCAGCCCGCCGCGTCGTCGGCCTGCCGCTCGCCGCGGCGCTGCGCGACCGCGACGGCGCGCCGTTCGGTCAGCGATGGTCGGAGCGGGTGGTGGCTCGCTTCCGGGGCGGCGCGTTGCTCGACCGTGTTGCCGTGCGCAACGGCGTGCAGCGTCGCGGTCGGTCGTTCGCCATCGCGGCGCAGATCGGTGCCGCCGTGTCGGCGTTGCTGATCGTCGCGTCGATGGCGACGACCATCAACGACTTCAACGCCGCCGAGCTCGAGCCGTGGCGGTGGGAGTCGCAGACCTACGTCGTCGGGCCGGGTCTCGACATCGCGGCCGACGCGGCCGACGGCGACGCCCGCTCGGAGACCGGCATCACGGTCGAGGGTGCGACCGCCGACTGGCAGATCGACGTCTACGGGTTCGCCCCCGAGACGGCGATGGTCGATCGTTCGGTCGACGCCGGACGGTGGTTCACACCCGGTGCCGATTCGTCGGCCTCCGGTCGGAGTGAGGCCGTTGTGTCCCGGGGCTTCGCCGAGCGGACCGACGTCGAGGTCGGAGACGTGATCGAGGTCGAGCTGTGGTCGGGTGACGTCGAGTACGAGGTCGTCGGGCTCCACGGCAACCGTGGTCGCGAGGTGTACCTCGACCGGTCGGAGCTGGCCAGCGATCTGGGCGTGCCCGAGGCGGCGAACCGGCTGTGGTCGCTCGATCAGCATCCGGCGACCCAGCTCGCCGGTCAGACCGGCGTCGACCTGTACGACGACCTCGACGCGGACGACAGCGGTCGACAGGCGATCCTGACGATCTTCGGAGCGATCGGCGTGGTCGTCGTGTCGGTGGCCGGGTTGGCCGTGGCCTCGGGGCTGGTCGTGAACGTCTACGAACGGCGACGGGAGCTCGCGGCACTGCAGGCGATCGGCGGTCGCCGTCGCCACGTCCTCCGGATGGTGTGGGTCGAGCTGCTCGGCATGGCGGTCGTCGGGATCGGCATCGGCGTCGTCGGGGGGTATCTGGGTGCTCGGGCGATCACGCAGTCGTTCGAGTCGTCGAACGCCGTCGAGATCGGGTTCACCTTCGCCTCCGGTGCCCTGCCGGTCGTGATCCCCGTGGTCGTCGCCGGCACCGTGCTGCTCGGGGTGACGACGGTGCGTCGGGTGACCCGGCGTCCCGTCGCCGAGACCCTTCGGGCGGCGGCATGACGACCGAGTCGGTGCCTCCTCCACCGGACCCCGCAGGTCTCGTGTCCGTCGGGCGCGAGACTGGCGGGGTGACCGACCCGGGCTCGACCGACCGCTCGCCGAGCGGCGCCGGCACGGAGCCCGGTCGCGCCTCCTGGGGAGGGTTCGATCTGCCGTTCGGGTCGCCTCGAGAGGCGCTCGAGTGGTGGTACCGACCGCTCGCCGAGGCGCGAACGTGGGCCACTCTCGCCGGGCTTTTCGTCGGTGTGCTCTCGGGCGTGGTCTTCTTCGCCCTCGCAATCGTCCTCGTCGCCGTCGTCGGGTCGCTCGCCATCGTGGCGATCGGTCTCCTCCTCGTGCCGCCCGCGTTCGCCGCGATCAACGCTCTGACCGTTGCCGAGCGAGGACGGGTCGGGTGGTTCGCCGACCCCATCGAACCGCGTCGACTCGCCACGGGCTCCGGCGGGCCGTGGTCGGCGATCTCGACACGGCTCACCGATCCGGGTCGGTGGCTGCAGGTCGCCCACCTGTTGCTCGGTGTCGTCGCGGGCCCCGTGGCCTTCGTGATCGGCATCGTCGGATTCGGACTCGTCATCGACCTGTTCGGTGCCGAGACGTCGATCGGCATCGACGTGGGTGACTCGACGGACGTGAACGTCGGCGGCGATTTCTCGTTCGGCTCGTTCCTCCTCGGCGTCCTGCTCGTGCCGCTCGCCGCTCGCTGGGTCCAGCTCGTCGGTCGGGGGGTGCGTGAGTACACGGCGTTCTTCCTCGGAGCGACCCGTGAGGCCGAACTCGAAGAGCGCGTCGAGGAACTGTCGACGCAACGGGAGCAGATCCTCGATGCGGTCGCCGGTGAACGGCGGCGCATCGAGCGGAATCTCCACGACGGCGTCCAGCAGCAGCTGGTGGCGCTCGGCATCGACATCGGTCGCGCCGAGGCGAAGATGGCCGATGATCCGGAGGGGGCCAAGGAGCTCCTCGGTGACGCGAAGACGAAGGTGCGCTCGTCGATCGGCGAACTCCGACTCATCGGACGCGGTCTGCACCCGGCGGTGCTCGGAGATCGCGGGCTCGACGCCGCGCTGTCGGCCGTGGTGGCCGACGCACCGATCCCGATCTCGGTCGACGTGTCGACCGATCGCGATCTGCCCGATCACGTCGCCGAGACGGCGTACTACATCGTCAACGAGTCGGTCGCGAACATGCTCAAGTACTCCAAGGCGCGTGCGGCGTCGGTGCGGGTGTCCGACGAGGACGGTTTGCTTCCGGCGGTACGCATCGAGGTGCACGACGACGGGAAGGGCGGAGCCGACGATCGGCGTGGGAGCGGGATCGCCGGGATGCGCGCTCGGGTCGAAGGCGTCGACGGTGCGTTCGCCCTGTCGTCTCCCGAGGGCGGCCCCACCGTGGTGACCGCGGTGATCCCGGTCCGTCGGTCGCGGGTGGTCGACGGTTCGCCGGGAGGTCCTTCCGACGGTTCAGGAGGCGAGTCGTGAGTTCGGAGACCGTGGAGAGTCAGTCGCCGCTGCGGGCGGTCGTGGCCGACGATTCGGTGTTGCTCCGAGACGGCCTCGTGCGCCTGCTCGAGGACACCTCGATCGAGGTGGTCGCCGCGGTCGGGGACGGCGACGCATTGGTCGATGCCGTCGTCGAGCTCGAACCCGATCTGGCCCTCGTCGACGTGCGGATGCCGCCGACGCACACCGACGAAGGGATCCGTGCGGCGCTCGAGATCCGTGAGAGGTGTCCCGACGTGGCGGTCCTCGTGCTGTCGCAGTACGTCGAGGAGCGGTACGCGAGCGATCTGCTGACGGGCGACTCGTCGGGGGTCGGCTACCTGCTGAAGGACCGGGTGGTCGACGTGGCCGACTTCCTCGCCGCGGTGCGACGCGTGGCGGCCGGCGGGAGTGCGGTCGACGCCGAGGTGGTGAGTCAGCTGTTGGGTCGGTCGTCGAAGGCCTCGGAACTCGATCGGCTCACGCCGCGCGAGCGGGAGGTGCTGGAGCTGATGGCCGAGGGACTGTCGAACGCCGGCATCGCCGAGCGCCTGGTCGTCGGACTCGGCGCCGTCGAGAAGCACATCACCAACGTCTTCACCAAGCTCGACCTCGACCACCTCGGCCCCGGCGAGCACACCCACAAACGGGTCCTCGCCGTCCTCCGCTACCTCGACAACCGGTAGCGACGCCGTGGGTCAGGCACACAGTGTCGCGTCAGCGTGAGGCCACGGCGTCGGCGAGTGCGTCGAGGAACGGTGGGTCGAGCGGTTCGCCGGTCAGCAGGAGCCGGAACCAGATCGGTCCGACCAGCGACTCGATCACGATGTGCGGGTCGGCGGCGTCGCCGATCTCACCCCGCGCGATCGCCCGCTCGACGATCGGCTGCGCGATCGCGATCCGTCGCGACATGAACCGACGCACCGTGTCGGCCACGTCGGCGTCGGCGATGGCGGCGGCCACGATCGACGTGGAACGTCGTGCACCCGCCTCGGACGAGATGTTCGCGGCGACGGCGTGAGCGAGGAGACGCAGGTCGCCGACGAACGAGCCCGAGTCGGGGATCGGAATCGCCTCCTCGCTGTGGAGGTCGAGCGCGTCGGCGACGAGCTCGGCCCGTGACGGCCACCGCCGGTACACGGTCGTCTTGTGCACACCGGCGCGCCGGGCCAGCTCCTCGTAGGTGACGGCGTCGTAGCCGCCCTCGTCGAGCAGCTCGGTCGTCGCCGCCAGGACGGCGTCGCGGACCCGTGCCGCACGACCTCCGGGCCGCTGGTCGCCCACCCGCGGTTCCGAACCGTCCGCCATCCCTTCGACTGTAACGCAACCTGTGTTGCATTTGTGGTGCCATCGTGGTTGGATCTCTCTCTCGCTACAAGAGTTGCGAGAAGGCCCCATCCGGGAGGGACCCATGCACCACCAGCTGCACACCGAGATCACCATCGACGCTCCGAACGACGTCGTGTGGGACGTGCTCACCGACCTCGACCGCTACTCGGAGTGGAACCCGTTCGTCGTCCGGTCCGAGGGCCGCGTCGCGCTCGGCGAGACACTCGTCCACCGGATGCAACCACGCGGCGGGAAGGCGATGACCTTCCGGCCGACCGTGACTGACCTGGACCCCGGGCGAGTGTTCGAGTGGCTCGGCCGCCTGGTTATCCCGGGCCTGTTCGACGGACGCCATCGCTTCGAGCTCCACCCCACTGCGGCGGGTGGCACACGACTCGTCCACACCGAGCGATTCCGCGGTGTCCTCGTGCGTCTGTTGAAGAAGAGCCTCGACACCCGAACCCGCGAGGGCTTCGAGTCGATGAACGAGGCCCTCCGGGAGCGAGCCGAGGCCATGGTCTCGTCGTAGGCGTCGGCCTACCGTGGCCGAGTGTCGATTCTCCGGTACGTGAGTCATCCGAACGTCGAGATCGACCCCGACGTTCCGGTTCCCGACTGGGCGCTGAGTGAGCGGGGGCGGGAGCGAGCGCACGCGATGCTCTCCCAGCCGTGGTTGACGTCGATCGGTGCGGTCGTGTCGAGCGCGGAACGCAAGGCCGTCGAAACCGCCGAACTCGTCGCGGATCGGCTCGGTCTCGTCGTCGATGTGCGCCCGACGACCGGCGAGATCGATCGCAGCTCGACCGGCTTCGTGCCGCACGAGCGCCACGAAGAACTTGCGGATCGACTGTTCGCAGAACCCGACGAGTCAGCCGACGGATGGGAGCGAGCCGTCGATGCGCAACGACGGATCGTGGACGGCGTCAGCGATCTCGTGGTCGACGCCGAGGCCGACGCGGTGATCGTCGGGCACGGTGGCGTCGGGACGCTGCTCTGGTGTCACCTCGCCGGCGTGCCCATCGATCGCTCGCTCGACCAACCCGGACAGGGCCACCACTGGGCCTACGACCGGACGGCCGGCGCCGTTCTGCACCCCTGGCGTCCGATCGACGAGTTCGAAGTTTGACAGCGACCGTGTGTGCCTGACCCACACTGTCGCCTCTACGCAGCCTTGTCGCCGCCCTCGCCGCCCTCGCCGTACGGGTCGTGGAGCATCGACAGGATGATCAGGCCGTGCGCCAGAGTGACCGACGCCGAGTAGATCCGCCGCTCCTTCTCGAGGCACGTGATCTGGCGGATGAGCGCCTCGGCCTGCTGGGCGACCCGCAGACACTCGGGGCTCGCCGCTCGTGAGCCCGCCTGGCGATTGTCGACGAGTGAGGCCCGGAGCTCGTCGATCCGGTGGGCGAGCGGCGCGAACTCGTCGCGGTAGCCGCGTCCGAACACTCGACGAACGGCGCTCTCGCGTTCGATGAGCGAGCGCAGGTCTCGGTCGATCCCCTTGACGACGGCGATGGCTCGGTTCTGGAACGGATCACCGTCACGGGCCCGGGTGCTCTCTCGTTCGAGCGCCTGCAGGGTGGATCGAGTGCGACCGAGCTCGCGGGCCTCCTCGAGCACGTCGATGCGGAGGTCGTCGAGTGCGGCGACCAGTTCATCGAAGGCGAGGGCGCTGCGCGGCGTGTGATCGAGAAGGTGGATCACACGTTCGATCGATGTCTGCATTGCGCCTCCTTCCGAGGTTCCTGCTGGCATCGCGCCGTTGCGACGTTCTGGCACGAATCACGCTAGTTCTCGCGACTCCACCCGGTCGAGCCGATTGACCGCAACGAGTGGGCGGGTCGACACCTGATGCGACGTCAGCGCTGCCACGACGTCCGGCCCCTGCCTGTCCGGCGGGTCTCTCAGCGCTTCCCGGCGCGGCCGCGGATGTGGTGCTCGGGGAGCCGCAGGTCGAACACCGCCCCCGGTTCGCCGGCCTCGACCAGGGCGACCTGCCCGTGGTGCTGGGTCATCGTGAGTCGGGCGAGGTGGAGGCCGTAGCCGCCGCCCACACCGGTGGTGTCGGTCGACTTGGTGGAGAACCCGGCCTCGAAGATCACCTCGTTCGACGGCAGCTCGTTCCAGTCGTTGCGACGACGCTGGAGCCCCTTCACCCGGTCGGAGCGGATCCCGCCCGCCGTGTCGAAGTAGCGCAGCGAATGGAACGACCCGGCGGGACCGAGGTAGTTGAGGCCGATCTCGCGGTGGCCGCGGCTCTTGCGTTCGCGGAACGCGTCGACGCTGTTGAGGATCATCCCGTCGAGCACGAACCGAACGAAGTGGGCACGGGAGCAGAACACCTGCACGGTCCGCGGGATCTGTCCGTCGCGCACCTTCACCTCGGCCTGACCGAGTTGGTACTCGGCGTGTTCGATCGCCTCGTCCCACAGCTCGGCGAGGTTCACCCACTCCCACCGGTACTCGACCCCGCGGGCGTGGTTGCGCCACTCGTCGAGCACGTCGCCGATGCCGGTGGTCTGACGGTGGACGATCTCCTCGAGCATGTCGCGCGGCGCGTCGGTGGCGAAGATGCCGTTGATGTTGTCGAGCTTCTTGCGGATCTCGTGGCGGAAGCCCTGGGCCATCTCCTGCGCCTGGAGGGCAGCGCCGGCCTCGACCTGCTTCTCGCGCCACAGACTCACCCGAGACACGTTCGAGTAGTTCTCGATGGCGAGGCCGATGCTGTTGGCCAGGCTGCGGAATCCGAGTCGTTCGACGGGCGAGTACTCGTACTCGACGCGACAGCCGAGCGTGAGTGTCCCGAACACGCGGCCGGGGTCGAGTTCTCGCTCCTCCTCGTGCGAGCCGTCGGCGTCGACCGGAGACAGGCTGGCGGCGTCGCGCGACTGGCCGATCACGATCGGCACGACCACGAACGACCGCTCGTGGGGGGCGAATGCGCCGACCGCCTCACGCAGTCCCTCGATCGCGACCGACGAGATGGTGGTCGAGCTGCGCCGCTCGATCGTGTCGTAGTACGGGGCGCTCAGCGGCGAGTCGGGAGCGATGCTCGAGGCCTCGGCGTCGACGTTCGAGGCCCGCAGCGTCGTGAGCGCGCCGTCGGGTTCGAGTCGCCGAATGGTGATGAACTCCATCCCCGACGACTGCACGAGCAGCTCCATCACCGAGCCGTAGAACTCGGCATCGGCCTGGCGGAGGTCGAGTGGCGTCTGCATCTGGCCCAGCAGCTGGAACTGCGTGCGGTGGTCGTAGATGGCGGCGATCGGCTGCGCCGACGCCGTGAGGTCGTCGACGTGGTCGTCGCTGTCATCGCGATCGAAGGGCCAGGCGCGGGCGACGAGCACGAAGCCGAGGCAGGTGTCGGCGCGCAGGATCGGGATGAGCAGAGCGTGCTGGTCGCCGCCGACGCCGAGCGAGGCCCAGTCCCAGTCGGGCTCTGCGGTGCTGTCGAGGACCCGGTTCTCGGTCGCTCCGGGGACCAGTGGACTCGTCGGATGGTCGGTCTCGATCGGCCGGTCGGGGTGGAAGACGAACGTGAGCTGGCTTCCGACTCGGACGGGCTCGTAGCCGGCGAGATCGGTGCCGACCGGCGGGCACGCCTGCTCGAAGGCGCCGGAGCGGAGGTCGATCATGAGGATGGCGCCGACCTCGGCTTCGGCCTGCCGGACCAGGAGGTCGAGGCTCGCGACGAACATCTCGTCGGGGTTGGTCCCGCTGAGCGTGACCTTGACGACGTCGAGCGGCCCGGGCATCAGGCGCGCGACAGTACTCCGGGGTCGACGGGCGTCGAGCGGTGTTCAGGACGAACGGCGACTCAGCAGCGAGACGTAGCGCTCGCGCGACAGGGTGCACTCGACGAACTGGTCGAACTCCCGCGGTGAGAGGCGCATCGACCGACGGAAGTTGTCGGCGGTCTGGCCGGGGAGCGGCTCGCCGCCCGAGTCGCACGTGAGGACGAGGACGCGCAGACCGTCGACACGGAGGTAGCCGCGTCGACGACCGGTCGACGTCGAGACAGCTCCGTCGTCGGGTCCCGGTTCTTCGAGTTCGAGCTTGGCGAAGACGCGGTCGACGTCGGTGGCCGTGATCTGCACGGGGGCAGAGTCTGCCCGTCAGGCGGGGGGTGAGTCGTGATCGAAGACGCCGACGACGAATCGCTGCAGGCTGGCGAGCGGGCCGCCGAGGTCGGTGGCGTCGTGGAGCTCGCCGAAGTGATCGGCGGCGAGATCCATCACGTTCGCGATGGCCTCGGACGTGGACTCGCCGAACGCGTACAGCTCGGGCACGCCGTGCACCTCGGCTTCGGCGCCGTCGTCCTCCTCGCGCACCCAGATGACGACGGGCGTGCGGATGGCGAGCGCGGTCGCGCCATCGTTCTCACCGTCGGCGCCACCGGGGCCCGTCGTGGGCAGTCGTCCCGGCCCGATGATGTGCGCCTGGAGGCTGGCCCCGGCGAGGACCTGCTCGATGGCGAGGTCTTCGTCGGGGATGAGGCGGCGGAACGTGTCGAAGTCGGTGCGACCGACCTGGAACTGCTCGCGGATCCTGTCGAGCCGGGCGTCGGCCTCGTCGCGGCGGATGCGCTCGAACGCCTGGGCCATCTCGGCGACCTCGGCGATGGCGGTGCGGATGTCGTCGGCGGTGAGCTTGCCGGCGCCGTAGTAGGCGTCGAAGAGGTCGAGCTCCTCGGGGCTGAGGCGGTCTTCGGCGAAGACACCGGAGTATCCGGCGATCGGCAGCGACGGCCGGTGCTCCTTCACGTACTTGGCGAGTGCGACGCCGGACTTGTCGTCGCCGGCGCTGACGAGGTTGATGTCGGTCAGCAGGCCACCGATGAGCGGCGAGTGCCAGAGCTCACGGATGGCGTCGTCGGAGTTGTCGACGGCGATGGCGCGGCACCCCGCCGACTCGAGCTGCAGCACCCGGATGGCGAGCGCGTCGGGGTCGTCTTCGACGACGAGGACGAGTGGGCTGCTCATGGCGGACGGTCTCCCGAGTCGGTCGACACCGGACGGACTCGGTGTTCTGGCGACGGAACGACGCTACTTCGTGACCGTGGGTGTTTCCAGCAGTCGAACTCCGAGTGAAGTGAACTATCCGGTCCCCTCCCCTAGTGACTGGTTCTCGACGCGGTCTCGGCATCGCCATCTTGTTGTCACCGTCGCGCAGGCACTAGTCCGACTAGGGGCGCCGAGAAGCTCTGGTCAGGCGGATCGGTCGACCCCTTCCGATCAGTGCCGCTCGGGCGTCGACAAGTGTTTGTCGAGGGCGCTGAGGCCCTCTCTGAGCTGGATCTTCTCGCGTGCTGACTGTTCACCAATGCGGATGCCAATCGCGAATACCAGTACGACAGCTATTGCTACGGCAACCAAGATGAGCACTTCAGTTCCCATCGTCTAGGTTCCCGCTGCCGTGAGTCTTGTAGGCGGCACCTGAAATCCTGATGAGCCGGCGCGTTGTACTACTCCGGCCAGGTCTCGGCTCGGTCGCTCCATCAGCACGGTCGTTTGACCTAGCAAGCGAGTCCACAGTGCAACGACTGTCGTCGCCCGTCCCTGAAGTCGGCGGTTGGCCGCCGTACCCATCGGCGACGTCCCGGCGCTGTTGCTCTTGAGACGGTTCACGTTCTAGGAGCGTCGCAGCGCAGTTACTGACGAACGTCGGTGGCACTATCTCTGGCTCGGGCTTCATTCGACCCCAGCAACACGAAATTGCTGCGCGGCCGGGATGGCTCGTCGTTGCCACGACTTGTTCTCAGTCCCGTGGACGAAGCGCGTCAGTCGCGACTCGTTAGGCGGTCGATAGCGGGGTTTCATCCAGTGCGCGCTCGAACCGGAAGTCGAGCGTGGCGACGTGGTTGGCAGCCCGCCCGGCATGGCCTTGGCGATGAATGCGCCGACGTTCAGGCCGCGCTCGCGAGCGTCCGGAAAAAGCGGTCGACCCCGGGGACGTTGTGGTCTGGTACCGACGTGAGGCTGCGCAGGGCAGGCGTCACGTCGCTCCCTGCCTTGCCGTTGAGGGCTCAGAGTGGTTGGAGCAACGGTTACTTGACACGTGTGGTTTACTTCGTCTCCGGGCACGTGCTCCGATCGCTCAGCGCGTTCGCTGCACGCACCTGGCGGCATTCAGAGAGGCGGTCAGACCTTTGAACCTCGGCGAAACCAGAGGTTCTTCTGATCTTTCTCAAGAAAGCTCCGAAATCCATCAGCTCCATGTTCGCCGAGGGCTCGGTAGGAGCACTCCTAAGGCATGAGCAACACTTTCCACCGAGATGTCGAGACCGGGGTCGACGCAGCGACCGCCGGCGATGAGGAGCCGTTGGGGGGAGAGGAGACGATTCCGCCCGACGACCTCGCCGCAGTCGTAGCCCTGATGGGTGATGCGTCCAGGCGTCCGCTCAGCGCTCTCACGGATGAGGAGCTCAAGGATCGAATCGCCCAGGCTGAGGAGGAGCTCGCTCTACTTGGCGACCGTGAGGGGGTGATTGCCATTCAGATGCGGGCGTTGGACTACCTCCTTGAGAACCCAGAGTCTGCCCTGCCGCCCCTCTGGTCGTCGGGAGCGCGGGCGCTTGATCAGCCGAACCTCAGGCAACTGCTCCAGAAGTTCACCGACGCTCGCTCCTAGGCGGCGGAGGCACGTTCGCCGCGCGGGCCGTGGTGACACTCCTGGTACGTGCCCGCAAACGACGACACCTGCTCTGCGCCAATGGAGGGGGTGATTGCGGTCCTCAACGTCATGGCTCGGGCAGGTGTTGAACCTCGAGAGGCGGACCTTCGGGCTTTGAAGGTTCGCCTCTCGTCGTTCTGCGCCACCTGCCCTGTCGCTGACACGGATCTATGCCCAATCATGTTGCGTGAGCAGGCTCGTTTCGTGATGGTGGAGGTCCTTGCGGATGCCAACGGCCTGGCCCCCGAGAAGCTGCTGATGCATGCCGGCTGGAGCGCCGATGAGCGCGACTTTGTCCGAGAGGCACTGGTTGCCTTTGTCACGATCGGCCTCGACCGTACGAGTCCCGTTGCATCCGCGCTTGCTGCGGTCGTCTTCGGTGAGGCAAGCCTTGCGGTTGTTTCTGAGTATCTAACAGAGATAGAACGCGATCAGCTCGCGCGCCTGCTTCGCTCGTTGGATCAACACCTACCGAAGGAGGAATAGAGTGTCTGCTTCCGAATCGACTTGGGATGCAAAGGAGGTGGATGACGCGTTCCGTGGTGTCCACCAATTTGCAACCCGTCGCCTAGTGGCGCGAGGCGCGTCGTCTGATCAGGCGGCGGATGCTGTTCAGAGCATGTTTGAGAAGATGCTCCGTAATTGGAGTGAGGAGGAGCCCCGCCTAATCTCCTGGCAGGAGAACAAGGGCTGGTATGTTCGGGCCGCTTTTCACGAGTGGCTGATGCAGCTTCGATCGGAAGCCCGCCGGCGAAATCGTGAGGATCGATACGCCTCCGAGGAGGACCTGGCGGACAGCACTGTGCCAGCCGATCAGCTTCGACTCCTTGATCTTCCGGGAGCAGCTCGTTTGTCTGACCTTCAGCGTGAGTACATCGAGCTCCTGCAAGCAGGCGAGCTCTCACTCGCCGACATTGCCATCATGAGGGGCAAGACCGTTCGCAGCGTCCAACGCGTCGTCGAGCGAGCGCGGAACACGCTTCGTGCAACCTGACCCGCGTTTGACTATGGTTCGCATCCCGACGGAGGTCGGTGATGGGCGAATCGAGTGGGAAGAGAGATACGGCTACGCGGTCGCCTCTTGCGCTGTACCGCTTCTGGTACTCGTGGGCCTGCGAAGACGGTCGGCCTCGAGCTGTGGACCTTGAGACCGTCCGGTGGATTGCGCGTCGGACCGCCGAGCTGACCCCCGCCACCACGCGAGCGACTGCCAAGGAGCGGGATCGTCGATATGTTCCAGCGATCGCGGAGCCAAGGCGTGGTGCCAAAGGACAGTTCACGCTCTCGGACGAAGCTCTCGCGATCGGGCGTGCGCTAAAGGGCGTGGTGTCGGGTTACGAGGATCTTGAGCTGGCCGCCTCAAACGGCGGCCCTCGGGTGGCCGAGATCCGAATTGCCACGCTCAACACACCCGTGAGACTGTTCCTGACGGAGGCGATCGGAGATGTTCGGACCAGCTTCGACGGCGCAGATCGGATTCACTTCGCGGCGCACACCGACTCCCTCTCGCGCCGAGTCGAACCGCTACGGGCGGTGGAGCTCGGCCAGGCGGACTACGGCTTGATCTCATGGCCTGATACCGAGCCCTTGCCGGGTGGACTGCGGCAGGAAGAGCTTTATCAGTGGGCCGTGGGTGTGGTCGCCGCCACCCAAGTCGACTCTGCGGTCGGGCTCTCGATCGGGGACGTTGTTGCCCGAGGCACCATGGATGGTGCGTGGCGCGACATCCACCTCAGCCCGCGCTACCGCGGGAATCGCTCACTGATCGATCGCGCTGTGAAGGAGGAGAGAGGGAGGAATCCTAGTTTCGAGCTTCCTGAGCATCGAGTGGTCGAGACGCCCGACACTGCGGTGCGGGTCAAGCTTGCACGAGCCGGACTCGGCGTCGCTCTAGCCTCCACCGATGCGTTGCCATCGTCGGATCATGCCGAAGGGTCCGATCCCCTACTGGTGGACCGCCAAGCTCGAATTCTCTCCGGTCGATATCTGGTCGTCTGGCGAGATGGGGCAGCAGCTCCGTGTCACGACCAGTTCATCGGTGCTCTTAAGGAGCGCTCAAGTCACCTCACCGACGACAGGATCAACGCATGAACAGCCCCACCTGGACCGAGATCCTCTCGTCGGTCTCGGGCACCGTGGCCGTTGCGGTCGGTGGCGTGTGGGCAGGATGGCGCGTATTCGTAACGAGACCCTTCGCACCGCGTGCCGCTCTCAACCTGTCGGTGTCGATCGAGCCCCCTTTCGATCGACCACAGGTCGTCGTGCGTGCCATCGTAAGAAACGTGGGCGGACGCCGGTTCTCCATCACCTCCGACGAAGTCGATGTGTATACCTCCGACGCCGTCACAGTCCTGCTTGGGCCGGTTGGTCAGCTGGAGTCGGCCAAGGCTGGGGGGGTTTCGTTGTTCCAGGGTGATCTCGGTCAGAAGATTGAATCGGGGGAAGAACGTTCCGATACGGCGATCTTCACCGGCGAAGACGGAGTGAAGTCCGCGACGGTGTATGCGACTCTCGGTCTATCCATCGGCGGCAGCGTGAAGAGAGTGTTGCGTGGATCAGCTCACTCTTCTACGGATGGAGTGATGCACGATGACGCCACTTAGCGTTCCAGGCGCTGTAAGGAATGCACTCGCCGCGGCGGGAGAGAAGCAGGCGTTCGCCGAACGAGTACTACACCACTACGACGCCGCTACCTTGTTGGGAATCCTAACGGTGCTATCCTCTCCGGAGGGGGCGGATGTGCTGGTCCCTGCAGCCGAATCCCTCTCTCGCGTCGGACTCTCGACCGACGAAGCTGACCGGATCATCGGCCGAGCGCTACTGCTGCTCTGGCAGAGTCCATTGAGTCAACCTGAGTCTGCAGACGTCGAGCGTCTAGCGCTTCAGTACTGCCGAGCAGAACTTGGAGCCGAGGCTTCCATTCGGATGTATCGGGGCTCACAGGTCGGTGGCGCGCCATCGCCGTGATGGTCAGCAGCGGGCAGAAGTCAATCGCGGGGCGAGCAATTCGCTCCGCGGTGCAGCATCTCGGGGCCGCGGGCCGATGCGCTCGATGAGAACCTTCGAGTCGACCAGTTGCGGGGCAGCTCTGTCGTGCATCGTTCAGGCTGCTTCGTTGGCAATGCTCGATCTGAGGCGGGTTAGTCGCCCGGAGGGCCCGCCCGGTTGAAACTCCGGCAATCGGATGGACGATCTGCCTTCCGCCCAAGGCGGAGATCCGGTGGCGGACACATGGACGACCTAGCCCGGCGCCTCGCCGAGCCGAAACCTGTGTCGTAGCTGAGCCGAGATCTGTCTCGTGGGCGAGGGGGGACTTGAACCCCCACGAGGTTTCCCTCACTGGCACCTGAAGCCAGCGCGTCTGCCAATTCCGCCACTCGCCCGAGTGGACGTCGGAACGCTAGCGGGCCCTGGCCCGGTTCGGAACCGGGGTTGACCGGAGCCGGTCGACCGGGCGTCTCCGCAGGCTGTGTGTCAGCCTGAGCCGATGGCCGGGGAACTGGAACGTGTGGTCGTCGTCGGAGCGTCGCTCGCCGGGCTGCGGGCCGCCGAGTCGTTGCGCAACGAAGGCTTCGAGGGGTCGATCACGGTGATCGGTGCCGAGCCGCACCGTCCCTACGACCGTCCGCCGCTCTCGAAGAAGCTGCTGGCCGGCGAGTGGGAGGCCGATCGCATCCAGCTCCGTCAACCCGACGCGTTCGACGACCTCGACGTCGAGTGGCGATTCGGCACGGCGGCCGCCGGGCTCGACACGACCGAGCGGGTCGTCCATCTGACCGACGGCACCGATGTGCCGTTCGACGGCTGCATCATCGCCACCGGCGCGGCGTGCCGCCGCCTCACCGAGCAGGGACGGTTCGATCACGCCCACGAACTGCGAACGCTCGACGACGCGATGCGTCTCCGCTCCGAGATCGAGTCGGGCGACAAGCGGGTCGTCGTGATCGGCGCCGGATTCATCGGACTCGAAGCGGCGGCCACGGCGAAGCAGCTCGGCAACGAGGTCATCGTGCTGGAAGGTGCCGAGGCGCCGCTCATCCGCGGGCTCGGGGCCGACATGGGTCGGGCCATCCAGACCGTCCACGAGAAGAACGGCGTCGAAGTGCGCTGCGGTGTCCAGGTTGACCGGCTGCACGAGGACGGCGTCCTGCTCGCCTCATCCGACGAGGGCGGCGAGCCGGAGCTGATCCAGGCCGACGTCGTGCTCGTCGGTATCGGGGTGGTGCCCGCCACGGCATGGCTCGCCGACTCGGGTCTGGAACTTCGAGACGGGGTCGTCTGCGACGAGACGTTGATGGCTCGGACGACCGACGGCGGACAGGCCCACGGCATCTACGCCGCCGGCGACCTCCTCCGCTGGCCCAACCAGCTCTTCGACGAGGAGATGCGCGTCGAACACTGGACAAACGCCGCCGAACAGGGAGCCCGGGCCGCAGAGAATCTGCTCGCCGTCGCTCGCGGAGACGACGCCACGCCCTATGCCGCCGTCCCCTTCTTCTGGAGCGACCAGTTCGACGCTCGGATCCAGTTCGTCGGACGGGCCGGACCCGATGACGACGTCACGGTCGCCGCCGGCTCGGTCGACGACGGCAAGTGGCTGGCGCTGTACTCGCGGAACGGCCACCTGCGCGGAGCACTCGGTGTGAGCGCACCGCGATGGGTCATGCCGATGCGCAACCTGCTCGCCGAGAGTGCCTCGCTCGACGACGCGCTGGCTCGAGCTGCTGAGTTCGGCTGACTCGTTCGTGGTGTCGGTTCGCGCTTGACCCCCAACTGATCCCGCAGGCATCAAACGGCCGACTCGACCACGCCCGGCGCGTCAGACTGGTCGCATGGATGCGGCGCGTGTCGAGACCCGGATCAGCCTCGTCCTGTACGGCGGCGTGTCGCTGGCGGTGTACATCAGTGGCTCCTGCCAAGAGCTGCTGTCGCTCGTGCGGGCGACCGCCGACCCCGACAAGGTTCCCGACGACCAGCTGACCCGGCCCGAGCGCATCTACCGCGAGCTCGCCCGGACAGCGGGGCCGGGCGACACTCCGATGCGCGTCACGGTCGACGTCCTCTCGGGCAGCTCGGCCGGAGGTCTCAACGCCGTCTTCCTCGCCAAGGCGCTGTCGCGAGGCGGCGACCTCGCCGCCCTCACCGAGATCTGGCGCAAGGACGCCGACTTCCTCCGCCTGCTCAACGAGGAGGCCGAGAGCCCGAGATCGCTGCTCAGTGGCGACCTCTTCTACGAGTTGCTGCTCGGCGCGCTCGACGGGATGCCGGAGAACGCGAGCAGAACCGACGGCCTCGTGCCCGCCGTCGACTGCTACCTCACCACGACCGACCTTCGCGGGGTGGCCGAGTCGGTGCACCTGCACCGGGCATCGATCCAGGAGCTTCGGCGACGAGCACGGTTCCACTTCCGCGACGGCATCGCCGACGCCCTCGGAGAGAACGAACACGATCTCGGGAGGGGCAACAACGCCGTTCTCGCGTTCGCCGCGCGGGCGACAGCGGCGCATCCCGCCGCGTTCCACCCGGCGAACTGGCTCGATCTCAAGCCGTTGACCGGCGATCGTGCGAGTCGTCGACCCGAACTCCACAAGTACCTGTCCCCGGCGCACGGACCGGAGGGCAGCCTCGACGAGGAGGGAATCGATCTCCAGGACCGTTGGTACTCCGATGGCGGCGCGATGGACAACAAGCCGTTCGCCTACGCACTCGAACCACTGACCGCGCGTCGGGCGACGATCCCGGTCGAGCGCCGCGTCGTCTACGTCGAGCCCGATCCGAGTCGGACGTCGGGAGAGTGGCGCACGCGGGGACTCCCGCCTCTCGGCGACTACACGTACAAGACCTACGGCCTCGCTCGCACGGAGAACATCCGCGAGGACATCGCCGCGCTCAACGCGCGGAACGAGGAGATCGCCCGACTCGACGACGCTCTGCGAATCCTGTTCGAGCGCACCGACGCCGAAGTCGCGGACGCCTTGCGCGCCCGACTCCCGGACCCCGCGCCGCCGGGCCTGACCGATGTCGCCGACGTCGCGAGGTATGTCCTCGAGGGTGGGTACGAACGCGACGACTCGTCGAGCGGCGTCGTCGGCGGATGGGCGACGACACCCCGCTCCCACTTCGCTGCCGAACGCGGATGGGGTGCGGTCGTCCAGGAGGACTACCGCTGGTCGACGGTGGTCACCGAATTGATCGCTGCGCTTCTGCAGGTCGGTGAGGTGCCGGCCGATCCGTCGCTCGTCCGACGGCTGAGCCCGAGCGTGAGACGTCGGGTCCTCGAGTGGATCGAGCAGCGCGACGAGGCGCCGCCGAATCCGATTCGACGCGGTCTGGTCGAGTTCGACGTCGGATACCGGCTCCGTCGGTTCACGCTCCTCGAACACCTCCTCAGCTACGAGCAGCGCCGGCTCGACCTCCCGCCGCCGGAGGATGAACGCGACGTCGCATCGGCCCCATCGGACGCCGAGCGCACACGCCGCTTCGATCAGATGACCGCCGTGCGGAGCGCCCTCAACGAGCACTATCTCGAGCTCGCCCGATTCGTCGAGGAGCAGCGACGCACAGACTTCGAGCTCGGCGACCAGGAGATGCGCGACGGCATGCCGATCGAGGACTGGATCGACGGCGAGGGCTTCCTCACGCTGGTCGAGAGGGTCTCCGACGAGCTGGACGCCCCTCTCCGGCGCGCGAGCGAGGACGGCCGTCAGGTGATCACCGGGCCCGACATCGACGACTCGCTGCTGATTCGGTTGGCGGACGCCTGGATCAACTACGGCGACTACGACCAGCTGATCCTGCCGCTCGCCAGCGTTGCGTCGGCAGAGCTCGATGCTGCCGACGTCATCCGGATCAGTCCGCTCGATGCGACCGGACTCGTCGCCGAGGGCCAGGACGGAGAGACGGGCCCACGCAAGCTCGGCGGAAACGCACTCGCCCACTTCGGCGGGTTCCTCGACGAGAACTGGCGCCTCAATGACATCCTGTGGGGCCGGCTCGACACGGCGGAGATCGTCACGAAGCAGATCCTCGGTGGCGACGACGACGACGTCCGCCGGGTGCACCGCGCCCACCTCGAGGACCTCGTCGCCGCGATCCGCGAGGACCCCGGTGCCGCGTCTCCGCTCGACGCGCTGCTCGAGGTCAACCACGACCAGATGACCGATCGGCACCGAGCGGCGAGAAACGCGCTGTCGCGTCTCCGTTCGCCGAAGGACGGCACACCGCTGGGTGACCCCGTCGAGACACTTCTGACACTCCTGGCGCCGCCGACCGAGTCGTCCATGACGGGCCGTTGGTCGGTCGATCTGTCGATGGAGGGAGAGCGCGGCAACACGAAGATCGATCTGGCGGAGCGGGCCGCCAAGGTGCTCGGGGCGACCTTGGCTCGCCGGCCTGAGCGCTCGCCCACGGGCCGAGGCGGGTCGGCGGGGAGCAAGAGATCACTCGCTCTCGTCGGGCGAACGGTCTCGTGGGTCGTTCGTGGCGCTCTCCCCACGATCCAGGCGCGGATCCTGATCGGTCTGATTTCGGCCGTTGCGGTGACCGGTGGACTCGTCGGAATGGTGGCGCTGTTCGCAGGATCGGGCGACTCGCCGCGGGCTGCCGGGTTGGTCGTTGCGGCGGTCGTGGGCGGCGGCGTCGGGTTGTTCTTCGCTCTTCGGAGGGTGACACCCCTGCCGAAGCCCGTGGTCGGCGTTCTCTGGCTGGTGATGGCGGCCCTGCTCACGGTCGCGTTCGTCGTCGACTGGCGCGTCGCAGCAGCTGCGCTGTGCTTCCTGACGGTGCTCGGATTCGGATCACTTTTCTGGTTCGCGATGAGCAAGCTCGGCGACACGATCGTCGAACTCGGGAACCCGAAGGACGAGAAGAGGGCCGACGAGAAGCAGAACGCCGGCGAGACGACGCCCGAGGGCGTGGTCACGACATGAGGTCGCGCACGACGTCGTGGAAGAGCGTCGTGGTGAGGCCGAGCGATTCGACGTCGATGCGTTCGTCGTTGCCGTGGAAGCGGGACGCGAAGTCCGCTGAACTCAGTGACGGCGACAGCAGTCCGGCGCCGTAGGCGACCGCACCGAGCTCGCGGTGCACGCGTGCGTCGGTGAATCCGACGGTCAGCCGTGGCTGGATCGTGGCGTCGGGGAACGGTCCCGACACCCCTCGCTGGAGCGCGTCCCACAGTCGGGTGTCGGTCGGGCTGATCGACGCTGGGTCGTCCATCATCACCTCGACATCGACCTGGTCGTAGCGATCGCCCAGCGCTGCGCGGAGGTGGGCATCGACGTCGTCGCTCGTCTCGCCGGGGAGCGTGCGCACGTCGACCTCGATCGTGACCTCATCGGGGATGACGTTCGCCTTCGTCTGCCCGACCGACACGTTCGGTGAGAACGTCGTGTGCGTGCAGGCGTGGAGGTACGGCGCTCCGGCCTCGCGGGGGAGTTGGTCGAGGAATTCGTCGAGCGCGTCGGGGTCGAGGAGCCGTCGGGTCGTCTCGTCGTCGAGACCGAGGTCGCGGATCTGGCCGGGCCACAGATCATGGATGCGGGCGGCAGGTCGATACTCGGCGAGGGCGGTCACCACACCTGCCGCCTTCACGAGCGCGTTGTCGGACTTGAACGGCATCGAGCCGTGGCCGGGTGTTCCGCGGAGCTTCAGGCGACGCCAGGCCACACCCTTCTCCCCGACGTTGATCGCGACCGTGGGCGCGTCGGCCGAGCCGCCGTGGAGTCCGCCGTTCTCGGTGAGGACGAAGTCGGTGGTGATGACGTCGGGATGGTGGTCGGCCATCCACCGGGCGCCGTGTGCGCTGCCGTGCTCCTCGTCGGCGACCGCGAGGAACACGAGGTCGCCGGTCGGTCGGAAGCCGGACATGGCCAGACGGCGCATCACGACGGCGAACGACGACGTGAGGTTCAACATGTCGACCGCGCCCCGACCCCATACCTCACCGTCGACGAGGTCGCCGGCGAACGGATCGCGTGACCAGCCGTCGAGGTTGACCGGTACGACGTCGGTGTGGCCGTTGAGGCAGAGGCTGGGTGCGTCGGGGTCGGAGCCCTCCATGCGGGCGACGAGGGTGACGCGGCCCGGCGTGGGCTCGTAGGTCTCGATCTCGAAGCCGACGGCACCGAGGTAGGCGGCGATCGTGTCGGCGTTGCGGACCTCCTGGCCCGACTCGGGTGTCCCGTCGTTGACGCACGCGTTCCGGATCATGGTCTGGAGGAGCTCGGTCGTCTCACCGGCGGCGTCCCAGGTCATGGACCACCCTCGCGCACGGACAAGCGGTGTCAGACACCATCTGTCCGATCGGTGCGCCATCATGCGTGTCATGACCGACAGCGCGACGTTGGCCCTGGCTCCCGACTATGCGACGGCCCGGGACGGGTTCCTCGCGGCAGCGACCGCCGCCGGCGCCGATCTCCGGGCGCTCGACCATCCGTCCGTCACGGGTCGACAGGGCGAGTCGCTGTCGCTCGACGTGGCCACGCTCGGTCCGGTCGATGCAGCTCACCGTGTGCTCGTCGTGTCGGGCACGCACGGCGTCGAGGGGTACTGCGGCTCGGCGATGCAGACGAACTGGCTCCGACACCATGCGTCGACGCGACCGGCCGACGTCCGCCTCGTGATGGTCCACGCCCTGAATCCGTACGGGTTCTCGTGGGTGCGTCGGGTCAACGAGGACAACATCGACCTCAACCGCAACTTCGTCGAGTTCGCCGCCGGAGCACCGAGCAACGACGACTACGCGACCATCGCCGACGACCTGGTGCCGCCGAGGTGGGACGACGACACACAGGCGGCGACCATGACCCGCCTCCTCGGGTACATCGACGAGGTCGGCATGGAGCGCATGCAGGAGGTGGTCTCGTCCGGGCAGTACGACCACTCGACGGGGCTGTTCTACGGAGGTGTCGAGCCGTCGTGGAGCCGTCGGACGCTCGAGTCGGTCTGGGCAGACGAGATGGCCGGCGCCACGACGGCGTGTGTGCTCGATCTCCACACCGGTCTCGGACCGTGGGCCCACGGCGAGCTGATCAGTCACGAACACGTCGGCACAGCCGGATACGAGCGGGCCACGGCGCGCTGGGGCGAGGTGCGCTCGATGCTCGACGGTGAGAGCGTCTCCGCCGCGCTGTCGGGCGACTGGCTCGGTGCGGTCTCCTCATGGGCCGGGAACACCGCCGTCGACGCCGTCGCCATCGAGTACGGGACGGTCGACGTGATCACCGTGCTCCAGTCGCTGAGGGCCGACGCCTGGTTGCACGGTCATGGCGATCCGACGGGCGACGACGCCGCGGCGATCCGGCGTCAGGTCTGGACGGCGTTCCTCGACGACGACCCGGCGTGGATCGCACGATGCAACGAGCAGTTCGACGACCGTCTGGCGGCGGCCCTCCGGACGGACTGATCGCGGAAGTGGGACGGACAGACGGTGTCTGACACCGTCTGTCCGGGAACGGCACCCACTCTGAGCTGGGTATTCCCGTATCGACCCGTGTCAATGTTCACGTCTTGAGTCATGAGGACTAAGGTTCGGTGCGTCGTAGCATCGTGCTATGTCGATCACCGAGACGTTGACTCGCCTTCCGCACGTCCATCTACCGTCGCCGGTCCTTCCAGGGGCCGCCATCACCCTCACCCTCACATCGAGGTCGATGCGCGCGGGGGTCGAGACCGCTCGTTCCAACGACGGCCGCCTCCTCCTGACCGGTGGTGACGAGCGGACCCTCGGCGTCATCGCCTCGGTGCCCAACGTCGGCAACCTCCCCAACGGCGAGCCGGCGGCCATCATCCAGGCCGACCGGCGGGCGCGGATCACGACGACGCATGTCGACGAAGCCGGTGGAGAGACCGGGTCCACCGATGGTGTCGACCTCGTCGACGTCGAGATCCTGCTCGATCCGCCCGCCAGCGAGTCTGTGCGGGCCGCCGAGCGGGAGCTCCGCGCCACGCTCGAGCTGATCGCGGGTCTCCGCAACTCGCGCCGCCTCCCCGAGTTGCTGCGTACGATCGACGAGCCGGGCCGTCTGGCCGACGCCGTCGCCCTCTGGGCCGAGTTCGAGGACGATGACCGCCTCCGGGTCCTCCAGGCCGTCGACGTCTCCGACCGGGTCGACGCCATCCACTCGTGGGCCCGCAACCACCTCGCCGAGCTGCAGGTCGCGGAGACGATCCGGAACGACGTGAGCGAGGGCATGGGCAAGCAGCAGCGCGAGTTCCTGCTCCGCCAGCAGATGGATGCCATCCGACGGGAGCTCGGAGAGGGTGACGACGACGTCGTCGCCGAGTACCGGGCCAAGCTCGCCGAGCTCGACGCACCGCACTCGGTCATCGAGTTCGCCGCCAAGGAGCTCGATCGCTTCGAACGGATGAGTGCGCAGTCGCCAGAGCATTCCTGGGTTCGGACCTGGCTCGATCGGCTCTTCGATCTGCCGTGGGGCGAGCGAACCGACGACAACGTCGACCTCGATGCCGCTCAAGACGTCCTCGACGCCGACCACCACGGGCTGGACGACGTCAAGGAGCGCATTGTCGAGTTCCTCGCCACTCGCAAACTGCGAGTCGAGCGCGGTCTCGACGCGAGGACCGATGGCGGCGATGCCCCTGACGCCACGGCGCGACGAGGGAACGGCGGTTCGGTCATCACGCTCGTGGGTCCTCCCGGTGTGGGCAAGACGTCGCTCGGCGAGTCGATCGCCCGGGCGATGGGTCGGTCGTTCGTCCGGGTCGCCCTCGGTGGCGTGCGCGACGAGGCCGAGATCCGCGGTCACCGCCGCACCTACGTCGGCTCACAGCCTGGACGCATCGTCCGGGCGATCCAGGAGGCCGGCACGATGAACCCCGTCGTGCTGCTCGACGAGGTCGACAAGCTGTCGGCCGGCGGCTGGTCGGGTGATCCCACCTCGGCGCTGCTCGAGGTGCTCGATCCGGCACAGAACCACACGTTCCGCGACCACTACCTCGAGGTCGAACTCGACCTGTCCGACGTGGTCTTCATCGCCACGGCCAACGTGGCCGACACCATCCCGGCGCCACTGCTCGACCGTATGGATCTTGTGCGTCTCGACGGATACACCGAGGTCGAGAAGACCTTCATCGCCCGCAAGTACCTGCTTCCCCGCCAGATCGAGCGTGCTGGCCTGCAGCCCGACGAGGTCAGCGTCGACGACGAAGTCATCCAGATGATCATCCGCGGCTGGACCCGTGAAGCCGGGGTCCGCTCGCTCGAGCGGCAGCTCGGGCGTCTCATTCGCAAGGTGACCGCCAAGGTGGCCACGGGCGCCGAGACACCGGTGGTGATCGTCCCCGACGAGCTGAACGACTGGATCGGACGGCCGAAGGTCGACGACGAGATCCCGGAGCGCACGTCCGAACCGGGCGTCGCCACCGGTCTGGCCGTGACGGGCGTCGGCGGCGACGTTCTCTTCATCGAGACCACTGCTTTCCCGACCGGTCCGGACTCAGAGCCCGGATTGACCCTCACCGGTCAACTCGGCGACGTGATGAAGGAGTCGGCGCAGATCGCGCTCAACTACGTGCGAAGCCACGCACAGGAGCTCGGTCTCGACGACGACGCGCTGCGCCGCCGCTTCCACGTGCACGTCCCTGCGGGCGCCGTTCCGAAGGACGGACCCTCGGCCGGCATCACCATGACGACGGCACTCGTGTCGCTGCTCACGGATCGCCCGGTGCGCTCCGATGTGGGCATGACCGGCGAGATCACGCTGCAAGGACAGGTTCTTCCGATCGGCGGCGTGAAGCAGAAGGTGCTCGCTGCGCACCGGATGGGGCTCACCGACGTGGTCCTGCCGAAGCGCAACGGCCCGGACATCGATGACGTCCCCGAGTCGGTGCGTGACGAGATGAACTTCCACCTCGCCGCCACGTACGACGACGTCCTGTCAGTGGCATTCGCCTGATCCGACCTGATCGCCCCGTTCGACTCGACCGAGTTCCCTCCCCCACTCGTCAGGGCTGAACGGGCTTTCGATCCTCGCGCCGCCCGTCCATCGGCGGACCGGCGCGAGGACCGAAACCGGCATGATCACGCCTGGGGTCAGACCCCGAACGTGATCATCGCGAGCGATCACGGTCTGGGGCTGACCCCAGGCGTGATCGTCGGTGGCGG
>JBCDAK010000031.1:0-31075 GCA_039185545.1 Actinomycetota bacterium | reverse complement strand
GTGCGATCGGCGCGCACCGGCGACCTCGACCTCTTCGCCACGCTCAACCGACCCGTCCTCGTCTGGTCGGGTGGAAACTCGGGCGTCACCCGCTGGATCCGCTCGGCCGCCGAGTCCGAGGTCCTCGTGAACTTCAGCGCCCTCGAGAACCCCTGCTACCAGCGGGTGAGCGGCCGCAGCGCACCGCACAACCTCCTCAACGATCCGACCTGCGCAGCCGAGAACTCGCCCACCGCGGGCCCCGCCAACCCCATGTGGGCCATCGATGGCCGGTGGACGCCGCCCGATGAGTTCGTGACCGCCCCCGACTCCACGTTCCCGGTCACGATGGACGGCGTCAGCGTCGAGTGGACCTGGGACGAGGAGGCTCGCCTCTACCGACGCTCACAGGACGGACGGCCGCACGTCACCCAGTCCGGCACCCAGAT
Organism: Actinomycetota bacterium; assembly: GCA_039185545.1. Taxonomy (GTDB): domain Bacteria; phylum Actinomycetota; class Acidimicrobiia; order Acidimicrobiales; family Ilumatobacteraceae; genus Ilumatobacter_A. The sequence goes on along the minus strand of JBCDAK010000031.1, from coordinate 30,647 downwards.
CAGCGTCAACAACGTGGTCGAGTTGTTCGTGTTCCACGCCGACTCACCGGTCGACGCTCGCTCGCCCAATCCGGTCACGGTGGGACGCGGCGGCGCCATCATCCACCGCGACGGCATGGCGATCGAAGGGATCTGGGCCCGCCAGACCGCCTACGACCCGTTCACCTTCGCCGATGCGGCCACTGGTGAATGGATCACGCTCGACGTGGGCACCACCTTTGTCGAGTTGGTGCGCGACCGACCGGCCTGAGTCGGCCACGCTGGTCGCGTGCTGCAACAGGTCGGGACGGGTCAACACGTCGTCGTCGGTGCGTCGGTCCTCGCCATCGGTGCGCTGGGCGGCTTCGGCATCGTGGGTGCGGGCGATCAGGGACTCCTCCGCCCCGAACACTTCGACGCCAAGCGGGTGGTGATCCAGCCGGCCGGCGCCGCGTTCCCCGACGGAGTTCGCATCACCGAGTTCGTCGACATGGACGTCGGCCTCGTCGAACGGCGCGGATACCAACGGTTCGTCCCGAACGACTTCGGAGTTCCGACGCAGGTCACCGCGTTCTCGCCGGACGCGAACGACGACCTCGAGGTGGTCGAGTTCGGCAGCGAGTCACGCATCCGTCTCGGAGACCCCAGCATCACGTTCACCGGGCAGCGGCGCTATGAGCTGTCGTACGTCCTGCCGGAGGCGCAGCTGTCGAGCGGTCAGCTGTTCCTCGACGTGATCGGGACGGACGAGACGTTCCGGACCGACCGGTTCGAGGTGGTGCTCGACGGGCTCGTGCTGTCCGATCCGAGCTGCGACGTCGGTGCGACCGGTGACGTGGGTGGATGCGAGTTCGAGGTCGCGCCTGACGGCAACCAGACCGTCGTCATCGAGCCGCTCGAGGCGGGTGAGGGCATCACGATCGGCGGGACTGTCGAGAGCGCGATCGACGACGGGGAGATCGACGGCCCGCCGCTGTCCGAGAGGAATCCGTCCGGATTCCGTCCCCTGGGTCTCGCACTCGCAGGCGTCGGCGGGGTGGCGGCGCTCGGCATCTATCGATGGTTCCGCCGGCGCGGCAGCAACGTCGTCTTCGGTGCTGGTGGCGCCGCCGACGCGGCGATGGGTGACCTCGGACTGCCGGGTCGCGGCGACCCGGTCGCCGACGTGCCCACCTACCGCGTGCCCGACGACCGTCTCGCCGATCTCGCCACGATCGAGTTCGTGCCGCCCCGAGGGATCGAGCCGTGGCACGCCCAGGCGTTGCTCCGCGAGACCGTCGACGACGACACGGTGGCTGCCTGGTTCTCCGAGATGATCGCCCGCGAAGCGATCCTCGTCGACGAGTCGGGTGACGATCCCGTGTTGCGTTCGGGGTCGGGTCGGGCACGCCTCAGCGCCGTCGATCAGGAGCACCTCGACCGGCTCTTTCGTGATGGCGACGTCGAACTCGGCAGCTACGACTCGGGCTTCCGGACCGTGTGGAGCCGGGTGCGCAGCGAACAACGTCGTCAGATCGACGAGTCGGGATGGTGGAGCACCGAGGTCTCGACCCGCTGGTCGGGCGTGCCCGGTGCTGCGCTGATCGGGTTCGCGTGGCCCTTCCTCCTGATGGCCGTCCTCTTCGTCGGCGGCGGGTCGATCTCAGGGGTCGGTGCGGCGCTCGGCGGGGCACTGGCGTCGCCGGTCGCTGCGGTCGTCCTCGCTCTTCTCGTCGTCGGAGTCGTCGCCGGTCTGGCCTACCGCTCGATGCTCGCATCGCGCACCGCCACCGGTTCGGCCCTCACGTTGCGGTCCGAGTCGTTCCGCCGATTCCTCGACGCGAGCGAGGGCAAGCACGTCGACTGGGCGTGGGAACAGGGTCTGCTCCGCGAGTACAGCGCGTGGGCCGTCGCCCTCGGTGCCGCCGACGCGTGGGAGTCGGCCGTGGCATCGAGCAACGTCGGACCCGACGCCACGACGTCGCTGCGCGCGCCGCTGCTGCTGCACACCCACGCCGCGGCGTTCTCGACCACCCACACCAAACCCGCCCCGTCGGGATCGAGCTCCGGAGGTTTCGGGGGCGGTGGCTTCGGCGGCGGTGTCGGCGGTGGCGGTGGCGGAGGTTCGTCCGGCAGCTGGTGATCGTTCCGTCGAGCCCCGGGGTCGAGGGAACGATCGATCAGGCGGGAATCGGTGCGGACCGGGTCGAGCCCGGTACCGGGGGTGCGGCGACGACGTCGCCGACGATCATCACGGTCGGAGCGGGGAACGGGCAGCCGTCCGTCGCGATTGCTCCGAGGCTGGTGGTCACCGACCGCATGTCGGGGCGTCCGGCGGCGTGGTCGAACGCGGCCGCGGCGTCCGGACCGCCGCCCGCATCGAGCAACCGACCGGCCACGATCCGAGCGGTCGACGACGCCATCATCACGACGAGCGTCGACGCCGAGCCGGCCAACGCCGACCAGTCGTACTCGTCGTCATCGGCCCGATGACCGGACAGCACCGTGAACGACGCGGAGGTCCCGCGACGGGTCACGGGGATCCCCGCGAGCTCGGCCGCAGCGATGGACGACGTGACGCCCGGGACCACCTCGTGATCGATGCCGGCCTCGGCCAACGCCTCGCACTCCTCGGCTCCGCGACCGAAGACGAAGGGATCGCCACCCTTCAATCGCACCACCCGGTCGCCGGCGCATGCGTGGTGGACGAGCAGCCGATGGATCTCCTCCTGGGACGTTCCGGAGCCCTTGGACTTGCCGACCGGGATCCGGATCGCCGACGACGGCGCCAGGTCGAGCAACTCCGGATCGACGAGCCGGTCGTACACGACGACGTCCGCCGACTCGAGCGCACGCGCTCCCCGGACCGTGATGAGATCGGCTCCGCCCGGCCCGGCCCCGACGATGACGACCCGGCCGTCGTGGGAGTCGGCGAGCGCGTCGAATCCGGCGAGGAATCGTCGCCGGACCTCGTCGAGCGATCCCGTCCGACGACGGATCGATGCCAGTCCGGGAGCGAAGAAGTGATCGCGCCACGCTGGGTAGTCGTAGCGGTAGCGGCCCGTCTCGCGCAGCTCTCGACGAGCGTGTGCCGCCTGCTGGACGAGCCGTCCCACATCGCCGGGCAGCGATCGCTCGAGCTCCTCGCGGACGAACCGCGCCGCAGCGGGCGACGCGCCGTCGGTCGACACGCCGATGAGGGCGGGTCCGCGACGGATCATCGCCGGCACGGTGACGTCGCAGAGGTCGGGGTCGTCGACGGCGTTCACCACGGCGCCCGCCCGATGAGCCCAGCCGCGTACGCGGACGTTCAGCGGCCGGTCGTCGGTGGCGATGACGACCAGGCGCGCGCCGCGTACATCACGTCGGCGGACCCGACGCTCGACGAGCGTGATCACGCCATCGGCTGCGAGATCGCGCAGACGTGGGGTGGACTCCGGCCCGATCACGACGAGATCAGCGCCGACCGTTCGGAGGAGCTCGACCTTCTGCTCGGCGATCGTCCCCGCGCCGACCACGACGACGCGCTCTCCTCCGAGTCGCCACGACCACAACATCGCCGTCATGCGGCATCCAGTCGATAGCCCCGACGGAAGACGGTCTCGATACCCGCCGCGGCAGCGCCGAGTCGCTGCCGTAAGCGCGCCATCGTCACCTCGACGACGTGCTCGTCGGTCTCGTCGTTGTCCCACACTCGTCGCAGGATCGCGGCCTTCGAGTAGACGGCTCCGGGCCGTTCGAGCAGCACCTGGAGAACGGCCCGCTCGCGGTCGGTCAACGCCACGGCCTCGGCACCGTCGACGCTCACGAAGCGACCCTGCAGCCGCACCGTGATGCCGCCGATCGACAGCTCGTGCGATCGGTCGCCGAGCGACGACGTGACCATCTGGACCAACGCTCCGAGCCGATGCCGCTCGGGAACGAACACACGCTCGATCCCGATGTCGGTCAGACCGGCCGAGCACACGGGACCGACGCAGTGCGGCTCGACGTCGGTACGGAGCGCCTCGGCGAGTTCGTCCGCCAGGCCGTGGAGCGCAGCGATCTCGAAGCAGTTGTCGACAGCGGGTCGAGCCGTGAACGTGACGGCGTCGACGCGGCGATCGACGACGGCGCGGATCAGGCGTTCGGCGGCGGCCGTGTCGTCGGGGAGCGACCACCGGTAGATCGGGACGGGCACGACCTCGGCCCCGAGTGAGGTCAGCGCATCGCACAGCCCCGTCGCTCCTGCGCCGTCGAGCTGGACGGCGACCCGCTTCCCGACGGGCTCGCGCTCGGCCAACGCGTCGATGACGTCGGTGTATCGAGCGCTCGGTGCCCGCCACGAGGCGTCGAAGCCGGCGGTCACCAGGGCACCCACCGCCTTCGGACCGCGGGCGAAGAGTTGCGCGCCGTCGAGTACCCCGCGGAGTTCATCTCCGAGGTGAGCTGCCTCCGCCGCCTCCAACCAGCCGCGGACCCCCACACCTGTGGTGAGCACGACGATGTCCGGCGGTGTCTCCACGAGCACGCGGGTGGCTGCGACGAGGTCGTCCTCGGATCCGATCGGGTGGGTCTTGATGACGGGCCCGTGCAGGCACGTCGCCCCTCGGCTGGTCAGCAACTTGATCTGCTCGTCTGATCGACGGTCCGCCGTGACACCGATCGTGAAGCCCGCGAGCGGGTCGGTGGTCATGGCGATCCAGTGTGTGTGATGAACGTTTCCGCGGAGTTTCAGATGGAGGTCCGCTGTGTCGCCGGGCCGTCTCGCGTTACGAAGCGAGCTGTGAGTCCGTCGCCGTCCCGTATGCAGCTGTGGTCATCGCGTCCGACAGAACCCCGTAGGTCGTCGTCCATGCCTCGGCGACGTCAGGTGTGTACGCCTCGCCGAGACCCCGCTCGAGGGTCCACAGGAGAGCCGCCCCGACGGCCTCGTAGTGGGCCGCCGTCACGCCGTATCCGACGTGCCGCTCCGCGAGCGCCACGATCGTCGGCATCAGATCGTCGAGGCCCTCGAGCCCGCGGACGACGATGCCGAGCGTCGTCATCAACTTCCGGCCCTGTGCGGTCATGTCTCCGGTGAACAACGGCTCGGTGTCGGGCGCGATCTCGAACAGCCGTCCGTAGAACAACTCCGCGGCGGTCTCGGCGATCGGTTCGACGGCCGTGAAGCTGGTCTGGACCAGATCGATCTGTGCGGGGGTCATGCGGAACTCCTGTCGGTCGGAACTGCTGGGGACGGTGGTGGCGGTGGTTGCGGTGGTGGTCGTGTCGGGCAGCGCGGACGGCGACGTGGCGACGCGGACGACGCCGTCGGTCACCGTGACGGCGTAGGTGGAGACGGACGCATCGGCGTCGAGACAGGAGCCCGAGCGGAGATCGAACCGCTGCTTGTGGAGAGGTGAGGCGACCGTCGGCACACCGTCCTGCGAACCGACGAGTCCGCGCGCCAGCACCGGGACGCCGGTGAACGGCTCGACGTGGTCGATCGCGTACACCGATCCGTCGGCCAGCCGGAACACCGCGACGGCCCGACCGTCGACCAACGCGGCCACTCCTCGGTCGATCGGCAGACGCTCGTACTCCACGACGTCGACCCAGCTCATCGAACCGCTCCCGACGAGCCCACGCTCACCGGCGTCGCGTCTGCCGCCGGCACGCGCTGGCCTCGCTCCGACGACCACGCGGGGGACGTGATCGCATCGGGCGCGTTGACGAACTCGACGAAGTGGCTCAGTCGCTCCGGGTCGGCGAGCGTCGCCTTCCACTCGCACTCGTAGGAGTCGACGTGGCGGCCGATGTCCTCGTCGAGTTCGTCGCAGATTCCGAGGACGTCCTCGAACACGACCTCGCGGAGGTAGTCGAGCCCGCCGTCGAGTGACTCCATCCACGTCGACGTCCGCTGCAGACGGTCCGCGGTACGGATGTAGAACATCAGGAAGCGATCGATCGCCCGGATCAGCTGCTCGTCGTCGAGATCGCTCGCGAAGAGATCGGCGTGTCGTGGAGTACGGCCGCCGTTGCCCGCCACGAACAGGTTCCAGCCCGATTCGGTGGCGATCACGCCGACGTCCTTGCTCTGCGCCTCGGCGCACTCGCGGGTGCAGCCCGAGACCGCCATCTTCACCTTGTGCGGCGACCGCAGACCGCGGTAGCGCTCCTCGATTCGGATCGCCATCGCGACGGAGTCCTGGACTCCGTAGCGACACCAGGTGGAGCCCACGCACGACTTCACCGTGCGCAGCGCTTTGCCGTAGGCGTGGCCCGACTCCATGCCCGCGTCGATCACCCGGCGCCAGATGCCGGGGAGTTCGTGGAGTTGGGCGCCGAACAGATCGATGCGCTGGCCACCGGTGATCTTCGTGTAGAGGTCGTAGTCCTTCGCGATCTGTCCGAGGGCGATGAGCTGATCCGGTGTGATCTCACCGCCCGGCACGCGCGGCACCACCGAATAGGTGCCGTTGCGCTGCATGTTGGCGAGGTGGTGGTCGTTGGTGTCCTGGATCGACGCCTGATCGCCACCGAGGATGTAGCCGTTCGACAGCGACGCGAGGATCGATCCCACCGTCGGACGGCAGATCTCGCAGCCCAACCCCTGACCGTGTGCCTCGAGCACCTCGCGCCAGGTCGAGTGGCGGTGGAAGCGGATGAGGTCGAACAGCTCCTGACGCGAGTGATCGAAGTGCTCGCAGAGAGCGTTCGACACGGCGACGCCACGCTGCGCGAGTTCGGTCTTCACGAGCGAGGCGATGCCGGGGACGCACCCACCGCAACTCGTGCCCGCCGACGTGCAGGCCTTCAGCTCGCCGACCGTGGTGGCGCCGTCGGCGATCGCCTCGCGGAGGGTTCCGAACGTCACGGCGTTGCACGAGCACAGCAGCGCACCGTCGGGCAGGGCCCCTTCGTCGGGCGGGCGGACGCTGGCCGGCAGCACGTACCCCGCGAGATCGTCGGGTCCGTCGACCTCGCCGCGAGCGACCGCCGACAGCAGCTCGAACCCGGACGTGTCGCCGACGAGCGAGCCCCCGACGAGGCGCTGGGTCTCGCGATCGAGAACGAGGCGGCGGTACACGCGGGTGACCGGATCGCTGAACACGATCTCGTCGGCCTCGTCGGGACCGAGGTTGCTGCGACCGAAGCTCGCCACGTCGACGCCGAGCAGCTTGAGCTTCGTGTCGAGGTGTGCCCCGGTGAACGAGGCCGTCTCTCCGGATCGGAGACCGGACGACCCACCGGCGAGACGGGCCGCGAGCGCAGCCGCCATGTCGTAGCCGGGGGCGACGAGGCCGTAGACGCGTCCGGCGTGGCAGGCGACCTCGCCGATCGCCCACACGTGCGGAGCCGACGTGGCCAGCGTGTCGTCGACCACGACGCCACCGCGCTCGCCGATCTCGAGCCTGGCGCTCCGAGCCAGCTCGTCCCGAGGACGGATCCCCGCGGAGAAGACGACGAGTTGGGCCTCGATCGGATCGTCGCCGTCGAGCTCGAGCGATGCCACCGACCCGTCCTCGCCGGCGACGAACCGCTGCGACCGGGCATCGCAGTGCAGCTTCACGCCGAGCGAGTCGACCCAGCGCCCGAGCATCGTGCCGCCTCCCGCGCCGAGCTGGGCCGGCATGGGGTACGGCGCCATCTCGACGACGTGGGTGTCGAGGCCGAGTGAACGCAGAGCGTTCGCGGCTTCCAAGCCGAGCAGGCCGCCGCCGATCACGATCCCCGAGGCCACCCCCGGGCGCTCGGCCCACGAGCGAATCGCAGCCAGGTCGTCGAGCGTGCGGTAGACGAAGCACCCGGGAAGATCGTGGCCCGGGATCGGTGGCACGAACGGCGACGACCCTGTGGCGAGCACGAGGTCGTCGTACGCGAGTAGGTCGCCGCCGTCGAGCTCGACCACACCCGCCTCGACGTCGAGGCGAGCGGCACGGCACGACAGGCGGTAGTCGACGCGACCGGCGACGAGAGCGTCGTCGACCAGGCGGAGGTCGTCGTCGGACGCGCCCTCGAACCAGCTCGACAGGGCGACCCGGTCGTAGGCGGCGCGCGACTCCTCGCCGATGACCGTGATGGCGAGCCCGTGATCGTCGGATCCGACCTCCGTGAGCAGGCGTTCGACGAACCGTTGGCCGACCATGCCGTTGCCGATGACGACGACGTGATGTGGTGCCATGGCGGGAAATCGCACACCACGGTCGTTTCGCGGACGTGCCGCTCCGGTGACGATCCCGAGACGTCGACCTCTCGACGTCGATCGGGCACTGTGAGGACGATCACGGGTCGTCGGGCGGTCCGTGCGGGCGCCGCATCCGCAACGTCACACTCGGGAAACCGCTGCGAAAACGTGATCGCACACGATGCCGGTCCGTGAACACGACCACCTCATCCTCCGACCGCGAGCCGAACGAGGCTCTCCCACCCGTCGTCTCCCGACGCCGACTCCTGATGGGCCTCGGCGCGATCACGGCGGGCGGCGTCGTGTGGAACGCGTGCGGAGGGAGTGACGACGTCGCCTCCTCACCGGTCGCCGACGACGATGCCACCAGCGATGCCGACACTGGCGCGACCGCCGCACCTGCGCCCGCCTCGGGTGGCCCGGTCGAGAAGCCGAACCTCAAGCTCGGATTCATCAAGCTCACCGACATGGCGCCGCTGGCGATCGCCCGGGAGAACGGCTACTTCGCGGAGGAGGGGCTCAACGTCGAGCTCGAGGCCCAGGCCAACTGGAAGGTCCTGCTCGACGGAGTGATCGGCGGTCAGCTCGACGGCGCCCACATGCTCGCCGGTCAACCGCTCGCAGCGACGATCGGCTACGGCACCGAAGCGCCGCTCATCGCTCCTCTCAGCCTCGATCTGAACGGCAACGGCATCACGGTGTCGAACGAGGTGTGGGACATCATCCGTCCGAACCTCCCCGAGAACGACGACGGCACACCGGTCCATCCGATCTCGGCCGAAGTGCTCCGCCCGGTCATCGAGCAGTTCGCCACCGAAGGCAAGCAGTTCAACATGGGGATGGTCTTCCCGGTGTCGACCCACAACTACGAGCTGCGCTACTGGCTCGCAGCCGGCGGCATCGACCCCGGCTACTACACGCCGGGAGACGCGGTCGGCGAGGTCGCCGCCGAGGTCCCTCTGTCGGTCACGCCGCCGCCGCAGATGCCGGCCACGATGGAGGCGGGCACGATCGACGGGTACTGCGTCGGCGAGCCGTGGAACCAGGCGGCGGTGGCCAGCGGAATCGGCGTGCCGATCGCCACGGACCAGCACGTCAAGACCACGAACCCCGAGAAGGTGTTCGGGCTCCGCGAGGACTTCGCCACCCAGTACCCCAGCACCACGCGGGCACTGCTCCGGGCGATCATCAAGGGCCAGCAGTGGCTCGACGAGAACGCCAACGCCAACCGCGAGGCGGCGGTCGAGATCCTGTCGCAGCCGAACTACGTCGGGGCCGACTTCGACGTGATCGCGGCCTCGATGACCGGCGTGTTCACGTTCGAGCAGGGAGACACGCGCGAGGCCCCCGACTTCAACATCTTCTTCCGCGACTTCGCCGGGTACCCCTACTACTCCGACGCCATCTGGTACCTGACGCAGATGCGGCGGTGGGGTCAGATCGCCGAGGACCAGACCGACGAGTGGTTCGTCGAGACCGCCGAGCGCGTCTATCGGCCCGACCTCTACCTCGACGCGGCGGAGTCGCTCGTCGACGACGGCGTGATCGCGTCGAGCGACATCCCCGCGACCGACGGCTTCCGCGCCCCGGAGGACGACTTCATCGACGGGATCGTCTTCGACGGCACCCAGCCCAACGCGTACCTCGAGTCGCTCCCGATCGGCCTGAAGGCCGGCCAGACCGTGACCGCCGCCGGCGTCCAGGGCTGACCCCAACGGTCCACTGCGTCCCGCTCACGTCCATCCACCCCGTCCCGCTCTCGACCACCCACACCCTCGACAAGGAGGAACGGTGTCCAACGAACTGACCGTCACCGAGGAGTCCGCCCCACCGGGCGATGTCTCGGCGACCACGACCACACCCGAGACGCTCGCCGGCACCGGAGCGACCAGCGACTCGACGGCGCCGCCCACCGCGCCGCCGGGCGCGCCTCCCGACGAGCCGGGCACGGACGACGGTCCGGCGACCGGTCGCGGCCGCACGTTCGACTACTCGAAGCTCAGTCGGGCCGTCCTGGCTCCGCTCATCGGAATCGTCGGGTTCCTGCTGCTCTGGGCGGCTCTGGCGCCGCAGGTCAACACGTCGCTCGGCACCCTTCCCGGACCGGTCGACGTGTGGGATGCCGGCGTCGGTCTCTACGACGACTACCAGGCGGAACGAGCGGCCGAGGATCAGTTCTACGCCGATCAGGCCGTCCGCAACGATGCGCTGATCGCCGAGGGTCGGGCCGACGAAGTCACCGACTTCACGTACGCCGGAACGCCGACGTTCCTCGACCAGATCTGGACCTCACTCCGGACGGTCGGCCTCGGGTTCTTCATCGGGTCGGTGGTCGCGATCCCGCTCGGGCTGCTCGCCGGGCTGTCGAAGTGGTTCAACGCGGCGATCAACCCGCTCGTGCAGGTCTTCAAGCCCGTGAGCCCGCTCGCCTGGCTGCCGATCGTCACGCTGGTCGTGGCCGCGACGATCACGAGCAACGACCCGATCCTCCCGATCTCGTTCATCATCTCGGCGATCGTCGTCGCGCTCAACTCGTTGTGGCCGACGTTGATCAACACCTCGGTCGGAGCAGCATCGGTCGATCAGGACCTGCTGAACGTGGCGAAGGTGCTCCGACTGAGCTGGTTCACCAAGCTGCGCAAGGTCGTGTTGCCGTCGGCCCTGCCGTACATCTTCACCGGCCTGCGGCTGTCGCTGGGCGTCGGATGGATGGTGTTGATCGCTGCGGAGATGCTCGCTCAGAACCCGGGTCTCGGGAAGTTCGTGTGGGACGAGTTCCAGAACGGTTCGTCCGAGTCGCTGTCTCGCATCATGTTCGCCGTCTTCGTGATCGGCATCATCGGCTTCGCCCTCGATCGCCTGATGAGCGCACTCGAGAAGTTCGTCAGCCGGAACCACACCACCTGAGCCGGCGGAGGATCTGACGATGACCATGCTCGACCACACCACCGACGACCTGCCGCCCGTCGGCACGGCACAGACTCCGGCCGCCCCGGCACTGTCGTTGCGGGGCGTCACCAAGTCGTATCGCGATGCGAAGGGCGTCACGACGTCGGTCCTCGACGGACTCGATCTCGACGTGAGGGACGGCGAGTTCGTCGCCATCCTCGGCTTCTCCGGCTCGGGCAAGACCACACTCGTGTCGGCGATCGCGGGACTGATCGATCTCGACGCGGGTGAGGTCCTCGTACGCGGCGAGCCCACCACCGAGCCGGGACCGGATCGCGGCGTCGTGTTCCAGAGCTACTCGCTCCTGCCGTGGCTCACCGTCGAGGGCAACGTGCGGCTCGGGGTCGACGCGGTGCACACCGATCTGTCGAAGGCCGAGCGCCAGGAGATCGTCGACTCGACGATCGAGCTGGTCGGCCTCGACCACGCGAAGGACCGCAAGTTCAAGCAACTCTCCGGCGGCATGCGTCAGCGGGTCGCAGTGGCGCGGGCGCTGGCAATGCGTCCCGAGATCCTGCTGCTCGATGAGCCGCTGTCGGCGCTCGACGCGCTGACGCGGGCGAAGCTGCAGGACGAGATCGAGCGCATCCGCGGGCAGGAGAAACGTACGATCGTGCTCGTCACCAACGACGTCGACGAGGCGCTGCTGCTCGCCGACCGCGTGGCGGTGCTCGAACAAGGACCGGGAGCGAAGATCGGGCGCGTCTTCGACGTCACCATCGAGCGGCCCCGCATCCGTCACGATCTCAACGAGAACCTCGAGTACACGGTGCTGCGGAGCCAGATCGTCGGGTACCTCGACGACCTCAACTCGGCCAAGCCGGCGGTCGTCGCCGAGTCGGAGCTGAAGCGAGTCGACCTCGAACCCGTCGACCTCGACCCGCCGAAGGCATACCAGGAGGCCGCCGAGACACGCGTCGAGCGTCGCTTCATCGAGATGTCGAAGCTCACGAAGGTGTACCCCACCCCCGACGGCCCTCTGACCGTGGTCGACGAGATCGGCCTCACCATGGACAAGGGCGACTTCATCTCGCTCATCGGTCACTCGGGCTGCGGGAAGTCGACGGTCCTCACGATGACCGCCGGGCTCAACGAGATCACCGGCGGGTGGATCGCGCTCGACGGTCGCGAGATCGACTCGGCGGGACCCGACAAGGCCGTCGTGTTCCAGGCCCCCTCGCTCATGCCCTGGCTGTCGGCCCGCGACAACGTGGCACTCGGCGTCGAGCGGGTGTATCCCGACGCCACGAAGGTCGAGCGACGCGAGATCGTCGAGTACTACCTCGCCCGCGTCGGGCTCGCCGAGTCGATGGACAAGAAGGCCGCCGAGATGTCGAACGGGATGCGGCAGCGGGTCGGCCTCGCGCGCGCGTTCGCGCTGAGTCCGAAGCTGCTGCTGCTCGACGAACCGTTCGGCATGCTCGACAGCCTCACCCGTTGGGATCTGCAGGACGTGCTGGTCGAGGTGTGGAACCGGACCCGTGTGACCACGATCTGTGTCACGCACGACGTCGACGAGGCGATCCTCCTCGCCGACCGCGTCGTGATGATGACCAACGGCCCGGCTGCGAAGATCGGCAAGGTGCTCGACGTCGACCTCCCTCGCCCCCGCGATCGCAAGCAACTGCTCGAGGATCCGAGGTTCTACGAGTACCGCCAGCAGGTCCTCGAGTTCCTCGAGGAGTACGAACACGGATCGTCGTCCGACGGTTCGTAGTCGGGTCTCGTCGGGATCGTGTCGGACACCGTGGCGGACTCGTCCGCCGCCGACGTCTCCGCCGGCGTGACGACGCCGGTCGATCTCATCGCGCGCCGCCCCCGCAGGTCCGACCATGGGGTCACCGCCTCGGGCCCGGCGCTGCTCCCGCTCCAGGCGGGCCAGCAGTACCGGTTCACGTTCGACATGTCGGCGTGCGTCGGATGCCACTCGTGTGAGGTGGCGTGCGCGGAACAGAACGCGCTGCCCGTCGGCACGGTGTGGCGGCGGGTCGGAGAGATCGAGGGCGGGACGTACCCCGAGACGCGATCCGCGCACCTGTCGATGGCGTGCAACCACTGCCTCGAACCGACGTGCCTCGAAGGATGTCCGGCCGACGCGTACGTGAAGCTCTCGTCGGGCGTCGTCGACCATCTCGCCGACGAGTGCATCGGGTGTCAGTACTGCACGTGGACGTGCCCGTACTCGGTTCCCGTCTTCCAACCCGACCGCCGCATCGTCTCGAAGTGCGACATGTGCGCGCCCCGTCTCGAGCAGGGGTTCACGTCGGCGTGTGTCGACGCGTGCCCGACCCACGCGATCGGGATCGAGATCGTCGAGGTCGACGAGTGGCGCATCGATCACGCCGCCGCCGACGGACCGAACCTGCCGTCGGCTGACATCTCGCTCTCGACCACTCGCCTGGTCCTCCCCGACGACCTCCCGGCCGACACGCACACGGCCGGGGACCACGCACTGGCGGCCGAGCACCCGCACTGGCCGCTCGTGTTCGTCACTCTGCTCACCGAGGTGGCGATCGGACTGTTCGTCGCGTCGATCGTGGCCGGTGATGCCGGCGACGGTCGCATGATCGCCGCCTGGGCGCTGGCCACGACGTTCGTGGGGATGAACGCGTCACTCCTCCATCTCGGTCGACCGATCATGGCGGCGAAGGCGTTTCGTGGTTGGCGCCACTCGTGGTTGTCCCGTGAGGCGATCGCGTTCGTCGTATCGGCGGCGGCGTGCGGCGTGGCGCTGGCCGCTCCGTCGACCGTGACCGCAGCGGTCGGAGCGGCGGTCGCCGTCGTGGCGGCATTCGCCAGCGCCAAGCTCTACATGCTTCCGGCCCGCCCGTCCTGGGACTCGGCATGGACCGTCGTCGCGTTCGTGGCAAGTGGACTCGCGACCGGCGGGGCTCTGCACGCAGTGCTGCGCGACGGCGCCGGTGCCCTCGTCTCGGCGATCGGCGTCGTCGTGGCCGTCGCCGCGCACGTCGCGAACCTCGTGCGTCTCCGGTCGTCCACCGAACTCGAACGTCGAGGGACGTGGACCCTCGTCGTCGGACCACTTCGGCCGTGGTTCGTCCTGCGGCTGGTGTCAGCGTGTGTCGCCGTCGCGGCCCTCGCGCTCGGCGCTCCGGTCGCTGCGCTGGTCGCCGTCGTGATCACCGAGCTGACCGGTCGCTGGTTGTTCTACGTGTCGGTGGTCCCGTACTCGATCCCCGGTGCGTTCTTCCGAGGCCGGATCTGATGGCGTCTCCGATGCGGAGCGACTCCTGATGCTCGACCGGATCGCATCGAAGGTGCCTCTGGTCCGGTCGATCGCCCGACTCGGGTTCGACCACGGCGGCGATCGCTACGGATATGTCGACGACGCCGACTTCGGCGTCATCAACCGTGAACAACGCGTCGACCGCTGGGTACGGACGACGTGCGGGTACTGCTCGGTCGGATGTGGGATGGTCATCGGCGTCCGCGACGACCGGATCGTTGCCACGAAGGGTGACCCCGATCATCCGGTCAACCGCGGTCGGCTGTGTCCGAAGGGACTGGCCGAGCACCTGCCGGTCCATGCGGACGGACGGTTGACCGCGCCCTCGGTCGACGGGTCGGCGGCCGACTGGGACTCGGCGATCCACGCCATGCTCGACCGGTTCCGAACGGCCCTCGATCGTCACGGTCCCGACGCCGTCGCGATCATCGGGACCGGCCAGTTGCTCACGGAGGAGTTCTACGCCCTGGGCAAGCTCGCCCGGCTGGGGTTGGGCGTGCGACACAGTGACGGCAACACCACCCTGTGCATGGCGAGTGCGGTGTCCGGCTACAAGGCCACGTTCGGCAGCGACGGCCCACCGTCGTCGTACACCGACCTGGAACTGGCCGACTGTCTCCTCCTCATCGGGGCGAACGTCGCGGACAATCATCCGCTCCTCACGCCCCGCGTGCTGAACAACGAGCACGGTGTGGTCGTGGCCGTCGACCCGCGGGTCACCAAGACGACCATGCTGGCCGATCTCCATGTCCCGTTGCTGCCTCGCTCCGACGTCTCGTTCCTCAACGGATTGATCCGCCAGGTGATCGTTGACGAGCTCGTCGACGCGGCGTTCGTCGACGAGTCGACCGCAGGCTTCGACGCAGTCCGTGAGCACGTCATGGCGTTCACGCCCGACCTCGTGGCCGACCAGTGCGGCATCTCGGCCGACGACGTGATCAGGGTCGCTCGCGCCTTCGCGACGGCCGAGCGTGGAATGGTCGCCTGGACGATGGGCGTGAACCACTCCGAGCAGGGGACCGACACCGTCGCCACGATCAACACGCTGTGTGCGATCACCGGCAACATCGGCCGACCCGGAACCGGTCCGATGTCGATCACCGGCCAATGCAACGCCATGGGCACGCGCGAAACCGGGTTCACGGCGTCGATGCCGGGATACCGGCGGTACGACGACGCCGCGCACCGCGCCGAGCTGGCCGAACTCTGGAACGTCGAGGTGGGTCGGCTCCCGGCCGAGCGGGGACGTGCGTATCCCGACATCGTCGACGGTGTGCTCGACGGCACGATCCGTGCGCTGTGGGTGATCGGCACCAATCCGCTCGTCTCGTTCCCGAACCGCGAGCGGACCGAACAGGCGCTCCGCGATCTCGACGTGCTGGTGGTCCAGGACTCGTTCTCGACACCGACCACCGCCATCGCCGACATCGTCCTCCCCGCTGCGACCTGGGGCGAGAAGGACGGGACGTACACGAACTCCGAACGGCGAGTCTCACGTGCCCGGGCTGCAGTCCCTCCACCCGGCGTCGCCGAGCCCGACTTCGACGTCTTCCTGCGCGTCGCAGATGCAGCCGGTGTGCGCGACGAGGTCTTTCCCGGCTGGAAGGTGCCGGAGGACGCCTACGAGGAGTGGCGCCGTGTGTCGGCCGGTCGGCCGTGTGATCACAGCGCGATCAGCTACGAGCTCATCGACGAACTCGGAGGCGTGCAGTGGCCGTGCACCGAGGCGGCTCCGACCGGGAGCGAGCGCCTGTACACCGACGGTCGGTTCCATCACGACGACGGGCGGGCGCACCTCAGCACCGTCGACCCCGAGCCGTTCGGCGACCAGCCCGACGACGAGTTTCCGCTGGTGCTCAACACCGGACGGACCGTCGAGCACTGGCACACCCGGACCAAGACCGGTCGCGCGGCGGTGCTCGAGGCGCTGGTGCCCGAGGCGTGGGTGTCGGTCAATCCCGCGGACGCCAGCACGCTCGGCGTCGGCTCGGGCGACCGTGTTCGCTTGGTCAGCCGGCGGGGGAGCGTCGATGACGTGGTGGTCCGGGTGACCGAGACGGTGCGTGCGGGCGAGGTCTTCGTGCCGATGCACTTCGACGAGGCGTGCGTGAACCGGTTGACGGTCGATGCCTTCGACCCCGTCTCACGCGAGCCGAACTACAAGCAGTGCGCGATCCGCATCGAACCATCCTGATCGTTCCGTCGACCCCGGGACTCGACGGAACAACCGCCCTGGGCGGAAGCGGACAGTGTCCGGATCTGGCCCGGGCGGAAGCGGACAGCGGCGAGCCGCACGCGGTCCGAGGTGTGCCACCGAAACGGCGAGGCGCCAGAACGGCTCACCCAGCGAGAATGTGGTCGAGGCGGAGGTCGGGTTCGACGTCTTCGAGGCGCTGGAGCGCGTACTTGTTCTCGAAGAGGGCGACCAAAGCGCCGTCGGTGCGCTGGAGGATCCGCACGCCCGCCTTCTCGCGGAGCGAGTCGGCCGACTCGGCGTCGGTGATGCGGATCGCCTGGTACGGCGCACCCGACAGCTCGCACGGTGCGTTGAACTCGACGTCGAGTCGGTTGGCGAACACGTCGAACTGCAGCTGGCCCACGGCGGCGAGAACCGGTGACGCCTCGCCCCAGTCGGGATCGCGCAGCACCTGCACCACGCCTTCCTCGCCGAGCTGATCGAGGCCCTTGCGGAACTGCTTGACCTTGCCGGTGTCCTGCGGTCGGGCGGTGGCGAACACCTCGGGAGCGAACTGCGGAAGCTTCGGGAACTCGACGGCGGGACCGCCTTCGTCGAACAGCGTGTCGCCGATGTGGAGCCCGGTCGCGTTGACGAGACCCACGACGTCGCCCGGGAACGCCTCGTCGATCGTGGTCCGCTCGGCGCCGAACACGGTGGACGCGTACTTCGTGGCGAACGGCTTGCCGGTGCGTCCGCACGTGAGCACCATGCCGCGGTCGAACTTGCCCGAGCAGATGCGGGCGAACGCGATGCGGTCGCGGTGGTTGCGATCCATGTTGGCCTGGACCTTGAACACGAACGCCGACGTGGGCTCGTCGAGGTGCCGCGGCTTGCCGTCGACGTCGACGCGGGGCTCGGGAGCGGGAGCGAGGTCGACGATGGCATCGAGCAGGTGACGCACGCCGAAGTTGGTGAGCGCCGATCCGGCGAACACCGGCGTCGACTCGCCGGCACGGAATGACGCGAGGTCGACGTCGGCCTCCATGGCCGAGAGCAGCTCGGCCTCCTCGACGCACTTCTCCCAGGCGGCACCCTCCTCGTCGGCAGCGCGCTCGGCCGGCACGTCCTCCTCGGGCGCGATCTGGCTGCCGCGGGCGGTGCGGATGAAGCGGGTGAACACGTCGGTGCGGCGATCGAGCACGCCACGCAGATCGCCGTGCGATCCGACCGGCCAGGTCGCCGGTGTCGGTCGCAGCCCGATCTGGTCCTCGATCTGGTCGAGCAGCTCGAGGGGTTCGAGTCCGGGCCGATCGAGCTTGTTGAGGAAGGTCAGCACCGGCAGCTCCCGGCTGCGGCACACCTCGAACAGCTTGAGCGTCTGCGGCTCGATGCCCTTGGCCGAGTCGAGCACCATCACCACGGCGTCGACCGCCGAGAGCACGCGGTACGTGTCCTCGGAGAAGTCGCGGTGACCCGGCGTATCGAGCAGATTCAGCTCCTGCTCGCGATACGGGAAGTTCAACGCGGTCGAGGTGATCGAGATGCCGCGGGTCTGCTCCATCTCCATCCAGTCTGACGTCGCCGACCGTCGATCCTCACGTGCCTTGACCGCTCCACCCGACTGGATCGCCCCCGCGTACAGCAGGAACTTCTCGGTGAGCGTGGTCTTGCCGGCGTCGGGGTGCGAGATGATCGCGAAGGTCCGCCGTCGTTCTGCTTCCTCGATCACCTGCGCCGACACGGCATCCCACGCTACCGACGGCTCGATCGGCCGGTGGTGGGTCGATCAGCCGAGGTCGCGCAGCCAGTCGGTCGGTCCGATGGCGAAGTGCGGCTCGAGCGTCGGATCGATCAGACGGATCACGGTGCGCAGGTCTTCGAGGTCGAGCGATGCCCCGATCCGGGTGGGCTGTGGCACGTCGTCGGCGTCGACCCGATGATGGTGGAGGAAGGTCGCGGCGGCGTACGGGGGTTCGTCGTCATCGTCGCCCGAGGTGTCGCCCGTCTCGGGATCGAGGTTCGCCCCGATGACC
Source organism: Actinomycetota bacterium (assembly GCA_039185545.1). Lineage (GTDB taxonomy): Bacteria > Actinomycetota > Acidimicrobiia > Acidimicrobiales > Ilumatobacteraceae > Ilumatobacter_A. Next base: position 12,132 of record JBCDAK010000031.1, on the reverse strand, counting down.
ACTGCGTGGGCGTACATCTCACCGAATTCGTGGAGCGCCTCGTCGGGCTCGGCGCAGTCGGGATCGTTGACGAGATCGTTGTAGTCGTCGTCGCCCGGCGTGCTGCCCCAGCAGTCATCGGGATGGACGTCGCGGTAGGCCAGCGCGGATCGTGCACCCGGGTCGCTCTGGTTGCCGAACGCGTTCACGCGCTCGCCGTCCCAGGCGTCGACGGCGCCGAGCGGGAACACGCCGGCGGGTGTCGTCTCGTCGCCGAACCGGCGGTCTTCGAGCGGGCTCGTACCGAGGCGAGCGAGCCGGGTGGTGAGTGGCTCGGTCTGACAGATCCACCCGTCGTCGCGCCGGGTGGCGACGAAGGTGTCGCCGACGGGGTCGTCGAACGTGCCGGTCGAGATGACCACGAACTGCCCCACCTCGGACCGCTGGTCCGACAGCGCCGTGACCGTGTCGAGGTCGCACCGGTCGACGGACTCCGCCTCCCACGACACGCCTCGGACGGCTCGGCTCGCCACGTCGACCGACTCGACGAGTTCGAGCGTGCGCCCCCCGCCCGAGGACGTGGGCCCGACGAGGGCGGCGAGGATCACGACGACGGCCAGGCCGTACCGGACCTTGTCGCTCGGGGACATGCCGACAGTCTGGGCGCTCGATCAGCCCGGGTCGAGCACCAGGTCGAGACGGAGGTCGTCACCCAGGCGGGTCACGTCGGCGAAGTGGCCCTTCGTGACACCCTCGATCGTCTCGGCACCGAGGCCCACGAACATCGGGCGTGCGTCGTCCCCACCGAACAGGCTCGGCGCGACGTAGATCACGTACCGGTCGACCAGCCCCTCGGAACGGAACTGCGACACAGTGCTCGATCCCCCCTCGATCATCAGCTGGAGGACACCCTCGCCACCGAGCTGGTCGAGCAACTGTCGGAGGTCGCCGCGCCATTCGAGACACGGGTGGACGTTCGCGTCGGGTGGCGCACTCCCCAGCACGACGCGTCGTGGGCTCGGCCCCTCGACGAACCGGGTGGTGAGAGACGGGTCGTCGCTGCGCACCGTGCCCGCTCCGACGAGGATCGCCTGGCTCTCGGCACGCAGCCGATGAGTGTCGACTCGTGCCGGTTCACCGGTGATCCACTGGCTGCTCCCGTCGGGTGCCGCCGTGCGCCCGTCGGCCGTGACCGCCAGCTTGACGACGACGTACGGCCGGCCGGTGCGGCGGTGGTGGAGGTAGGCGACCAGCTGATCGGTCACCACTGCGGCTCGAACGCCGACGTCGACCTCGATCCCGGCGTCACGCAGCCGCGCGATCCCGTCACCCGCCACGTTCGCGTCGGGGTCCTGGACGCCGATCAGCACCCTCGCCACACCGGCCTCGATGAGCGCGTCGGCGCACGGTCCGGTCCGACCGGTGTGGCTGCACGGCTCGAGGGTGGTCGCCAGCGTGGCGCCCCGTGCGCCGTCGCCGGCGGCGTGGAGCGCGACGATCTCGGCGTGGCGACCACCGGGCGGCTCGGTGGCGCCGGTGAACCGCCGGCCGTCGGTCGTCTCGATCGCGCAGCCGACCCACGGGTTCGGAGCGGTGGCGGTACGCACACGTTGGGCCGCGACGATGGCGGCGTCCATCAGCTCGTCGTCGGGCGACGGTGGGGACGCGGCCGACGACGTGGTCGCGCCGGGTGGGGGGTTCACGCCCTCATTCTGACGGTTGGCGGCCGAGGAGTGGAAACACCCGGCCGAGCGTCACCTCCGTGGCCCGGTCATCGAGCCCAGCCGTGACCCGTTCGGTTCGAGCACGTCGTACACCCGGGAACCGCCGTTCACCACCACGGCGACGCCCTCGTCGGTCGGGAGCGGGAACGTCACACCCCGGCCGTCGACCGTGGCGAGTCCGCGCAGGTCGGACCGATCGCTGCGTCCCACCACCGCCTCACGTTCGTCACCGATCGGGATGACGCACAGACCCCAGTCGCCACCGGCACCGTCGCCGCCGCTGGCGCACACACCGACCTCGAGATCGAGGTCGGCGATCCGGGCGAGGCTCGCGGCCACCTCGGCGAGTTCGTCGGACCCGAGGTCGTCGATCGGCTCGGTGCAGGCCGCGGCGTCGGGCTCGTCGGCGCACGGCGGGACCTCGTCACCGCCGGCGCTGTCGCCGCTCGCGCAGGCCCCGAGGGCGAGCACGGCCGTCACCGTCGCGACGCCGAGGCGCGTGGTCCTCGGCTGGCACCTCCGTGAATGCACCGGCTCATCGTCGCGGTCGCACGAGACCGACGAGAACGCCGGCTGAACGTCGTCCGGCTGCGGGCAGCTCGGTCGCTGGGCGGCGTCAGGCACCACCGTCGAGGTCGTTGAACCGGGGGGACTCGCCGGGGTTCGCTCCCCGAGGCGGCGGGGGAGCGCTTGCGAGGGCCTGAGGCCGAGCGCGCCGGCGACGACGCAGCACCTGATCGACCGCGAGGATCGCGACGATCCCGATGATGAGGACGACCCACGTCATGGAGATGACAATACCGTGAGGTCGATCGGCCTCACGGGCGACACCTCGACGAACCATGGACGCGCAGCACCCGTCTGCCGTCGAGGGTCTCCACTGCGCTGGTCTCGAGAGGAGTGCTCGTGGCGTCCGTCGAGCATCCGATCCTCGGTGTACTGACGTCGCAGGAGTATGTCGACGATCCGTCCGGTGACCGGGTCCGGCCGCTCAACCGATCTCTGGTCGAGGGACCGCGCGTGCGGCGGTGGTTCGTCGACGGCGTCGAGAAGCGGCATCGCACCCTTGCGGCGTACGTCAACTCGATCATCGACGCGGGACTGGCGCTCGACCGTCTCGTCGCGTGGGGTCCGTCGGCCGCCGAGATCGAGGCGAGGCCTCATCTCGCGGACGACGTCGACCGGCCGTGGTTCCTCGTCATCCGAGTGACCGTCGCCTGACGTCGACCGGAGCGGGAGGGCGCCGGTCGGCCAGGATGAGGCGATGAGCGATCTCCCGTCCACCACTCGTGAACTCGTCTCGACCCTCACCGAGGACGGCGTCATCACGTTCTCGGTCCGCGAGGCCGATCTGCGCGACCTCGGTCCCGACGACGTCCTCGTCAAGGTCGGCGCCGCGCCGGTCAACCCCTCCGACCTCGGGCTCATGTTCGCCGGTGCCGACATGTCGGGAGCCCGTGACGCGGGTGGGGGCGGTGTCGCCGCCGACGTCACCGCCGGGCTCGGTTCGATGGCCGGTCGCTTCGGGACGGCGATGGTGTGTGGGAACGAGGGCGGCGGCACGGTGATCGCCACCGGCGGATCCGACGCGGCGTCCGCGCTGGCCGACAAGGTGGTCGGCTTCATCTCGGGCGACGCGTACGCCGAGTACCGGGTGCTGAACGCCATGCAGTGCCTGGCGATGCCGGACGGCACCACGCCCGAGCAGGCGGCCGCCTGGTTCGTCAACCCGCTGACCGCGCTCGGCATGACCGAGACGATGCGCCGCGACGGGCACACCGCCCTCGTGCACACGGTCGGCGCGTCGAACCTCGGTCAGATGCTCAACCGGATCTGTCTCGACGACGGCATCCCGCTCGTGAACATCGTTCGGCGGGCCGAGCACGTCGAACTCCTCGCGGGTCAGGGTGCCGAGCACGTCGTGAACTCGTCGCTCGACTCGTTCGGCGACGACCTCCGAGCCGCCCTGTCGGCGACCGGCGCCACGATCGCCTTCGACGCGATCGGTGGTGGATCGATGGCCAGCACCCTGCTCGGTGCCATGGAGCGCGTCGCCAGTGAGGGAGCCGCCTACAGCCGCTACGGCTCCGACACGAAGAAGCAGGTCTACATCTACGGACGGCTCGACCCGAGCCCGATCACGCTGCAGCAGAACTTCGGACTGTCATGGTCGCTCGGCGGCTGGCTGCTCACCCCGTTCCTCGGCGAGATCGGCCTCGAGGGCCAGCAGCGGCTCCGCGAGCGCGTCGCCGCCGAGATCACCACCACCTTCGCGTCCGAGTACGGGACGAAGCTCACGCTCGACGAGGCGGTGTCCGTCGAACACGCTCGTCGCTACGCGCAGATGGCCACGGGCGACAAGGCGCTCATCACGCCCCACGGCTGAACGCGCACCGTCAGGCGGCGGCGGTGGTCTGTACGCCGGCCGTCTCGGGCAGGCGGGCGAACAACCGGTCGAACACCGCCGTTCGATCGAAGCGACGGGCCCAGTCGCATGCTGCGATCGCCGCACGGCGACGCTCACCCGCCGACAGCCCGAGGATGATCTCGTTGAGGGCGTTGGCGATCGACATCGGATGCGACGTGGGCACGATCGTGGCGTACGGCCCGACCGCCTCGGGGATTCCACCGGTGTCGCACGTGATCACCGGTCCGCCGCAGGCGAGCAGGTTCTCCGTCAGGGCGATGCCGAACGTCTCGATGAACTCGGGACGGGGCTTGCTCGGCAGCGCGTAGACGGCCGATCCGGCCATCAGGTGCGGCTTCTCGGCGTCGTCGACATCGTCGAAGAACACGATTCGGTCGGCGGCGGGTGTGGAGGCCGCCAACGCGCGCAGTGCCATCGCCTCGGGGCCGTTGCCGCAGATCACGAGCTTGGTCCGTCGCTGGACGGCGCTCATGGCGAATCCGTTGATCAGGTCGTCGACACCCTTCGCCTTCGTGAGGCGCGACAGGAACAGCACGTATCCGTCGGGTTCGAGGCCCCGCTGCGCGAGCCGTCGCCGGGTCTCGGCCGGGTCGAGATCGGTGAACGCACGTGAGTCGATCGCGGGATACGACACGGCGATGCGCTCCTCGCACGCTTCGCCGAGCGACGTGCCCCAGCGGCAGTCGATCCGCCGCGCGGCGTCGACGATCACCTCCTTGGTGTACTCCGACACGGCGACGCACACGTCGTTGTCGAGATAGGTGGTCAGCACCTGCGCGGCGGCACCGAACCGGCCCTGGTCGACCGCCGTGTTGACCACGTTGGTCACGTCGGAACCCACCGCCTCGGCGATCGTGGTGATCGGGGCGCACATGCCGGTCGCCTTCGCGATCCGCACTGCGTCGGCGATCACCGTCGCGTGGGGCGTGAGGTAGAGCGACATCGCCGTGGTCGGAACTCCTTCGGTGAAGAGCTCGACGAGCCGGCCCACCAGCCCGGCCAGATGGCGGCCGTCGGGCACCGTGTAGTCGCCGACGGGCTCGGGTCGCTCGACGGTGATGCCTGGTGAGTAGGGGAGCACGGCGTCGAGTGGCTTGAGCGGAAGGCCGGCCTCCTGGAGCGCAGGGATGGTCCAGGTGACGATGCGTACGTCGTCGTACCCGCGGGTCAGGGCGACCTCGGCGAGGTTCCTCGCCTCACCCGAGTGACCGCAGATCACCGGGTCGGCGCGGACGACGATCACGAGTCGCCGCATCGGATTCGTGGGCGGGCCTGCGGATTCGGGCTCGGGGATGCCCGGTGCGGTCGACTCGATGTGATCGGCGAGGTCGGTCATGTGTCAACTCCTTCGCTGGTGCTCAGGCGGATGGGTGCGGATGCGGGGTGATGGACGGTGGACGTGAAGATCGGCCCCACTCGGTGGGGGTGGTGGTGAGTTCGAGCACGAGTTCGCCGCCGGCGGCCACCTCGTCGATCCCCAGCCACGACCGCGTCAGCTCGGTCCCGTCGAGGTGTGCCGATGCGACGTAGGTGGGGATCCGGCCTCGATGGCCGTCGAGTTCGGTGCCCTCGTCGATGGCGGACGGGTCGGCTCCGCGGGTGCGGACGGCGAACGTCCGCTCGCCGTCGCCGACCGTGAACTCGAGCTCGGGGAACGCGGGCGGGCCGATGAGCACCGATTGCTGGCCCGGCTGGGGGAACAGACCGGAGGTCGCCCAGACGTACCACGAGCTCAGGCCGCCCGAGTCGTCGTTGCCGGGGAGCCCGCCCGGGCCCGGGCCGAACGCGTGGTCGATGACGGATCGGACCACGTCGGCGGTCCGATCCGGCCGACCGGCGTGGTGGTAGCACCAGGGTGCGTCCATGTCGGGTTCGTTGTTGAGGCCCTGGAAGCGGTGGAGTGCGTATCCGGCGGCGATGTCGTCGGCCGCGGGTGCCACGCCCAGCTGCTTGACCGGATCGGCGTCGAACCCGAAGAATCCGTCGAGCAGCTCGACCATGCCGCCGTCGCCGCCGGCCAGTTCGATCCGACGCGCCATGTCGTGCAGCAGCCGGAACGAGTAGTTCCACTTGCCGCCCTCGTAGTACTGCGAGTCGACGACGAGGCCGCTGTCGGGTTCGTAGGCGTTGACCCAGCGGCCGGCGAGGGCGTCGAGCCGTTCGGCGAACTCGTGATCGCCGAGCCGCCGGGCGACCACCGCCGTGCAGTGGTGGCCGATGCCCAGGTCGAGGGTGTGGGTGACCGGGTGAGCGAGTCCCCCTTCGAGGAACTCCTCGCCCCACATCGTCCGGTTGAGGTCGGTGCTCATCAGGCTGAGCGCCCACTCCCAGTCGATGCCCGGGAGGTCGAGGTGGCACAGGTCCGCGAGGAACGTGTGCGCCAGCGCGGTTCCCTGTCGTGCGAATCGATCGGCGCCCCGGGCCATGCGGTACCCGATCGGGAAGTTGCCCTCCGACTCACAGATCTGGATCAGGGCGTTGGCCAGCTCGACGGCGCGACCGGGGAAGAGCGCGGTGAGGAGGGGAAGGTGGGTCCGGTACAGGTCCCACATCGTCGAGAGGTCGTAGACGAACGGACCGTCCCCGTCCCAGAACGGGCTCTCACCCGGCGCGAAGTTCGGCTTCAGCATCGAGTGGTAGAGGGCGGTCGCCAGCACGCCGCGTTGCTCGTCGGTGCCGCCTGCCACGTCGACACGTCCCAGGTGCTCGCGCCAGGCCCACTCGGTTCGCCGACGTCGATCGTCGAACGCCGGTTCGCGCTGGGTCCGCGCCATCGAGTCGGCCGGCGTGGGCCGGCGTCGATCGTCGCCGATGAGGTCGCCCTCGAGGTTGGCCGCCGCCTGGTCGGTGCCGCGGAGCGAGAACCCGAGCCGGATCTCGACGGTGGTGCCCGCCTCGACCCGACCCATCCAGATGAAGCCGAACGGCCGGAGCGTCGTCGGTCGGATCGAGTCGAATCGCAGCTGGGTGCCACCGTGCATCAACCGGCGGTCGTACCAGGGCATCAGCCGCCAGTCGGGTCCGTCGCATTCGGCGTGGAACGAGACCGGAACACCCTCCATGACCACGGTCCCGGCAGCGGACACGAGGTCGAGCGCGTGGAGTTCGGCGCGGAGGGGAACGGTCTGGCCTTGATCGACGTCGATCCCGCCGTGCGAGCAGTCCAGGACGATGCGGGCGCTGCGAGCGGACGGGAACGTGTACCGATGGATCGAGCTACGCGGGCCGACCGTGACCTCGCAGCGGATTCCGTTCTCGAGCGTCGCCGTGTACAGACCGGGGCTCGCCGACTCGTCGACGAGCGCCCAGGCCCGGCCCAGCTCGTCGAGCGGATCGAGCATCGGGGTGACGCGGAGGTAGTTGTAGTACTTGCGGATCGCTCCGGTGCCCGACTGGTGGAAGTGCGTGACCCCGCTGGTGACGGCCGAGTCGTGGAGGCGGGCGGGCACGCCTTCGGTCGATCGGTCGTAGCGTCCGTAGCCGGTCGGGTAGGCACCCGACGTCGGACACGCCGACACCATGCCGAACGGGTACGACGCGCCGGGGTGGGTGTTGCCGATGGGCGGCTTCGGCCACCACCACGTCGCAGCGATTCCGGTGGGAGCGGCGAGGTCAGCCGGTTCGCAGCCGACGAACGGATCGACCTCGCCGATCCTCATCGACGGCGACCACGCCCGGAGGGTGGAGCGGCGGGACTCACGGGGCGCGTGAGGGCCGACGACATGGAGTGACCGTAGGTGCGCGATGTGTTCGCAGTGTTACCTACTCGTGAACGGCGAAACGGTGAGGTCTCGGAGGAACGAGTGCGACCGTCAACCCTCGATGCCGATGGTGACCACGGCGTCGGAGTGGGCCGTCACCTGTTCGGGTGACAGTTCGCCGCCGGGCAGTTCGACGATGAACGGCACGGCCTCCTGATCGGAGAGCGTCACTCGCGCCCAGGTGGCGGCGGTGCCGGTGTAGATGCCGCCGGCACAGCACGGTTCGAGCGGCAGGTCGGTCAGCTCGGCGTAGCGAGCGCGGATGCGTCCCTGTCGACCGTTCGACGGGATGATCAGGTTCGCGTCCTGGTGGTACCAGATGGCGATGTCGGGTCGCAGGGCCTCGATGAACGGGACCATCGCCTGCGTCTCGGGTTCCGACGCCGGACCGGTGCCGGCGTACTGACCGTCGCCCGGCTGGCCGATCGGGCCCCAGTTGTGCGGGAAGTTGCGGTTGAGGTCGACTTCGTTGGCGTTGTGGCGGTCCTCGATCAGCTGACCGTCGGGGTTCATCGACTCGACGAGCCACAGCTCGATCTCCGGCGCGATCTGGCCGTCGAGCGCTCGCCGGCGGAGTTCGTCGACGACCTGGACCCCGGCGTCCTCGTTCCCGTGGATGACGCCGATGACGAGGACACGACGGCCGCCGGTGTCGGTCGGCCGCTCGGCGACGATCTCGCGGCCCTCGACCGACGTGCCGAGCACGATCCGGTCGGCCGCGAGGTCGAGTGGCGCCGGCGCCGGTGTGCCCGGCGGGAGCGTGGTGCTGGTCGTCGTCGTGGTCGTGCTGGTGGTCGTGGTGGAGGAGGTCGTGGTCGTCGTGGTGCTGGTGCTGGTCGTCGTCGTGGGGGTCGTGGTGGTGCTGGGGGTCGTGGTCGCGGTCGGCGCGAACACGTCGGACGCCGGTGAGGATCCCGACGATCCCGTCGGGCCGGCCGAGTCGGCTGTCGCCGAGGCCGGGGCGGGGTCGCCGGTCGGCTCGTCGGACGAACACCCGGCGACGGCGACCACGCACAGCGCGCACGCCAGAGCGGCAGGTCGTCGGCGGGCGGGCCATCGCACGAGCGGCAGTCTCGCACGCCCCCTCGCCGGTGATCGGTAGCCTCCGAGGGCGCTGGCCGGCGTAGCCCAATCGGCAGAGGCACGGTCTTTAGGTGGCCGTCAGTGCGGGTTCGACTCCCGCCGCCGGCACCCGTTCTCGACGGTCGTCGCGACGTCTCGATCTCGCGCAGCCTCCGCGCAATGTCATGACAAACCGGAGTCGGTTGCAGGAGTTGCCGGATTTCTGCAATATCTTCCCCCGGACGCCTCTCCCCGTGGTCACTCGGCACCGTGCGTGCGCGTCTGCGCGGAGACAAGAACTTCTCAAGATCGATCGAGGACAGACCGAAACGTGCGTGTGATGGCCGGCGAGCGGGGACGGGACGGTGGTCTGCCTTTGACGGTGTACGTCATCGCCCTCGTGCTCATTCCGCTGGCGGGCGTCGGGATGTTCGGAGTCCGCGAACTCCAGACCAACAACGCCGACGCCGACGAGGCCGCCCGTCTGGCCGAGGCGGCCACGGCACAAGCCGACGCCGCATGGCTCCTGGTCGAGATCGTCGGCGACGCGACCGAGTTCTTCGCCGCCGCACCCGACGATCGAGCAGCCACGGCGGACGACCTTCCGTCCGCCGACCTCCGCGATGCGTTCGCCCGGATGGAGCGGTATGTCAATTCCGACCGCGCCCTCGAGCCGCGTTACGGCGTCTCCACCAGCGATGCCCGCAAGCTGCTCGACGATCAGTTCGCCGTCATCTCGACCGGAGAGCGCGAGGCGTCGTTGATCGACGGCGGGCTCGCCATCGCCATCCCTCGGGTTCGCGACCTCATCGAGGTACTCGATCGCCAGATCTCCGACGCCGACCCGACCATGGTGACCGGCGCGTTGGACGACCTCGACGTCCTGGTGGGTCTCGCCCTCACCGCGCAGGCCGAGGCGTCGGCGCTTCTCGCCCTCGAGCCCGGCTCGCCCGACGGCGTGATCGAGTACCAGGCCGCCATCATTCGCCACTCCGACGCGATCGTGCTCGCCGCCGAGCAACTCGGTGCCAACACGTTCAGTTCGGTCTCGGAGCGTCCTGCGATCGCCGACCTCTCCACGGCGCCCACCGCCGATGACCTCGCCGAGCGCACCGTCGAGACGGCGGATCACATCACCGAGATCGAGTCGATCGTGCGGACCGTCGGCCGCGACATCTCGGCATCGGTCGATGCGGCGGCCGCCGAGATCGACGATCGGAACACCACGACGGTCCTGGTGTTCAGCATCGTGACCGTTCTCTCGCTCGCGTTCGGTGTCATCGTGCTCCGCTCGTTCGTCCCGGCGCTGCGTCGGCTGCGGGAGCGCGCCGAGCGGATCGGGCGGGGCGAGCTCATCAACGAACCGCTTCCGGTGGTCGGTCCGAGCGACGTCCGTCGTGTCACCACCGCGGTCAACGGCATGGCCGAGACGCTCACGTTGGTCGATCGCCAGCTCCGGGCACTCGCCGCCGACGCCGGTGAGGAAGTCGACCTGCAGCATCTGCCCGGCGATGTGGGCGCATCGGTGCGCACGTCGGTCGCGCGTGTGAGCGAGCTCACCAGTCGGCTGCAGGCCAGCGAGATGCGACTCGCCGAGGAGGCTCGCGTCGACACGCTCACGGGTCTGCCGAACCGCTTCGCCGTCCTCGAGCGGCTCGACCGTCTCGTCCGCTCGCCGAGCGACGTCCTCGCCACGACCGGTCTGATGTTCCTCGACATCGACGGGTTCAAGAGCGTGAACGACACCCACGGTCACGCGGTGGGCGATGCGGTCCTGCGGGAGATCGCGCAGCGGTTGAACGCCGTGGTTCGTGACAGCGACTTCGTCGCGCGTCTCGGCGGCGACGAGTTCCTCATCATGGTCGGCGACATGGCCACCACCGACGGTCTCAGTCGCTTCGGTGAGCGCATGATCAACGAGATCGAGCGGCCCTTCCCGATCGGTGATCGGCTGTTCGCCATCTCGGCGAGCGTGGGTGTCACGATGCTCGAGCCCGGCGACGAGTCCCAGGCCGCCATCCGACGGGCCGACGCCGCCGTGTACCAGGCCAAGAGCCGAGGCCGGCGCCGCGTCGAGAGCTTCGACAGCGAGCTCCAAGAGACCATCGAGCAGCAGGCCGAGCTCGAGCTCGCGCTCCGACAGGCCATCCAGCACCACGAGCTGCGGATGTACCTCCAGCCGATGGCCGATCTCCGGACCGGCTACGCCGCCGCCGCCGAGGCGCTGGTGCGGTGGGAGCGGCCCGGCCACGGGCTCGTGCCGCCCGGCGAGTTCATCCCCATCGCCGAGCGATCGGGGCTCATCTTCGAACTCGAGCGATGGGTGCTCGACGCTGCGTGTACGCGGGTCGCCGAATGGAAGCTGCGCGGCCGCGGAGGCGGCCTCCGGATCGCCGTCAACATCTCCGGTCGTCACCTGATCGAGGGCGACCTCGTGAGTGACCTCGACAGTGCGATCGCCGCCACGGGTGCGGATCCGTCGTTGCTCGAGATCGAGCTGACCGAGACCCACCTCCTCGACGACGTCGCACGCGCCAGCGCCGTGCTGTCGTCGATCCGTGAGCGGGGGGTCAAGGTCGCGATCGACGACTTCGGCACGGGGTACTCGTCGATGACGTACCTGCAGAAGCTGCCCGTCGACATCGTCAAGATCGATCGCAGCTTCATCAGCAGCGCCACGTCCAACGACTTCGACTCGACCATCGTCGAGTCGGTCGTCACGATCGGCAACGCGCTCGACCTCGAGGTCGTCGCCGAGGGCATCGAGACCATCGAGCAGTTGCAGTACGCCATCGAGGCGGGAATCGACTACGGGCAGGGCTTCTTGTTCGCCCGGCCCACCCCGGCGGCCGACGCCGAGTCGGCCATGTTCGGCGGGCCGATGTTCGACCGCGATCGCGTCCGGTCGTCGACCATCGAGCGCCACCCGAGCACCTTCCTCGGCCGCCGCTGACCTCGCCGCTCGCGTCAGCGCATGTCGACGGAAGTGCGGGATGTGCTGACGTGAGGTGCGTGGCGGTCTGTTTCGTGTCAGCGCATGTCGACGGAAGTGCGGGATGTGCTGACGTGAGCGCTGCGGCGCCCGGGGCAGGACCGCGGCGGTCCGTGTCAGCGCATGTCGACGGAACTGCGGGATGTGCTGACGTGAGAGCTGCGGCGCCCGGGGCAGGACCGCGGC
>JBCDAK010000030.1:0-31442 GCA_039185545.1 Actinomycetota bacterium | reverse complement strand
GGCGCATCGTCCAGAGCCGGCTCGTGTACATCGACGGGTACACACCGCGCGTGTACGGGGCCGTCCCGGGGGCGCCGAGGTGCGCCGCCGGATCCCAGTCGCCGAGCGCCTCCGCGGTGTAGAGCGGGTCGATCGAGATACCGGAGTCGGTCTGAGGGAGTTCCGCGGAGTCGGCCATGACGCGATCGTACGTCCCTCAGCGGAGCGACGTCGGGTGATGGATCGCGAGACCGGTCCCCGGATCGAAGAGGTGGATCCGCGCCGACCGCGGCGTCGCGGTGACCACCGATCCGGCCCGGGGCGGCGGACCGGTGACCGACGATCGGACGTGGCTCCCGTCGGTCGTCGTCGCGTTCACGAACGTCGCGTGCCCGACGGTCTCGCTCGGACCGACCGTGGCGGCGACCCCGGGCGACTCGTCGCGCCCCGGGCGCAGGCTCACCTCGTCGGGGCGGATGCCGACGAGGATCTCGCGCCCCACGTACGAACCGATGTCGGCGTCGCTGACGTCGATCGCTCGACCGAGCACGTCGACCACCGCGTCGACCTCGTCGCCACGGACCCGCGTCGACCACACGTTCATGGCCGGTTCGCCGAAGAACTCTGCGACCCGGACGGTCGCCGGGCGGTCGTACACGTCGTCGGGTGATCCGATCTGTTCGATGGCGCCGTCGAACATCACGGCGATGCGATCGCTCATGACCATGGCGTCGAGCTGACTCGCCGTGACCATCACGGACGTGAGTGCCCGCTCGTCGTGGATACGCAGGATCTCGGTCCGTAGTCGTGTGCGTACCTGGTCCTCGAGGTAGCCGAGCGGCTCGTCGAGGAGGAGGGTCGACGGACCGGCCACGACCTCTCGAGCCAGCTGCACGAGGCGACGCTGCCCCTCGGACAGGGTCCTCGGCTTGCGGTCGATCAGATCATCGATCCCGAACGCCTCCGCCTCCTGACGCACGCGTTCCGGGATCGGGATCGTCGTCTCGGGCACGGCAGCCCACGGATCGCCGCGCACCTCGAGCGGGAATCCGATGTTGCCGCCGGCCGTGAGGTGGCCGAGGAGTTGGTTCTGCTGGGTGACCAATCCGAAGCCGCGCTGACGGGTCGGCCGGTCGGTGATGTCGATGTCGCCGTGCACCACTCGCCCGGACGTCGGCTGCTCGAGGCCACCGAGGATCCGCAGCAGCGTGGTCTTTCCGCAGCCGGACGGCCCGACGATCGAGAAGAACTCGCCGGCGTCGATCGACAGCAGCACGTGGTCGACTGCGTCCGGCGACTCGGGCCACGATTTGGTGACGTCGTCGAAGCGGATGGCGTACACGGATCGATCGGAGGGGCTCGTTCAGCGGGCGGCGACGACGGCGACTTCCATGCGCCACTGCGGCTGCGCGAGTGCGGGCACGGTGACCAAGGTGGAGGCAGCCCGGTGTCCGCCGAGGAACGCGTCGCGAGCGGCCATGACCGGGCCGAGTTCCTCGCCGACCACCACATACGTCGTGACCGAGACGACGTCGTCGGGCGACATGCCGGCCTCACCCAGCATCGCGGCGACGTTGCGCCAGGCGAGCGCCGCCTGCTCGCCGACGTCGTCGGGCGTGCTGCCGTCGGGCGCCACGGGCACGACGCCGGACGTGTGGAGCCAGCGCTCGGCGCCCGTTGTGAGCACGGCGTGTTCGTAGTTGGCGGCGGGGGCGGCGATCCCGGCCGGACGGATGGCGCGGTTCACGGATGCCATCGTCGCGCGTCACGCGGCGAACGTTCCATCGAGGCCCGGGCTCGATGGAACAATCAGCGGAGTGAGCACCCCGACCGAGGCACCGCCGGCGCCGTCCGGCCCCGTCTCGAGATGGTTGTCGACGGCGCAACCCGAGGCGCTCTTCGTGCTGTCCGCGGTCGCGCAGTACGTCGGGGCTGCGATCGCCGTGCTGCTGTTCGACGAGGTCGAGCCGCGGATCGTGGCGTGGTTCCGGGTGCTCGGTGCCTCGGCCGCGTTGCTTCTCGTCAGCCGAGGCTGGTGGCGGGGATGGACCCGTCGCCAGCTCGTGGGCGTCGCGGCGTTCGGGATCGCGACCGCGCTGATGAACCTGTTCTTCTACCTCGGCATCGAACGCATCGACCTCGGCAAGGGGGTGACGATCGAGTTCCTCGGGCCGATCGCGGTCGCCACCGCCACCACGCGCAGCTCCCGCAACGCGGTCGCCCTCGGGCTGGCGGTGGTGGGTGTGGCGGTCCTGGGCGGCGTCGAGGTCGACGACAACCTGCTCGGCGTCGTGTTCATCCTCGTCGCCTCGGCACTCTGGGCCGCGTACATCGTGATCGGATCGCGGGTCGCACAGGTCGATCGCGGCGTCGCCGGACTGGGCCTCGGACTCGCGATCGGGACCCTCGTCACCGCACCCGTCGGGCTACCCGGCAGCGGACACGTGTGGACGTCGGCCGCACTGCTCGCCGCCTGTCTCGTCGTCGGCGTCTTCTCGAATGCGATCGGCTACGGCATCGACCAGTTCACGTTGCGCCGGATTCCGATCCGGCGATTCTCCGTCCTGCTCGCACTCCTCCCGGTGACCGCCGCCGCCATCGGCTGGATCGCCCTCGACCAGCGGCCGGCAGGACTCGACCTCGTCGGAATCGCACTCGTGATCGCGGGTGTGGTGGTGCAGGAACGCGACGAGAACGCCGGACCCGCCGAACGACTCAGTCGGCCGGGGCGAGGTCGTCGACGAGCGAACGGACCCGCTGGTTGATGTCGTCGCGGATGATCCGCATCCGCTCCATGCCCTCGATCCCCCGTTCGGAGGGCTCGTCGGTCTGCCACCGCACGACCTCGCCGCCGACCGGAACCGCCGGATCGAGCTCGGCTTCCGCACCGATGAGGACCACGCGCCGGGCCCTCCCGATCACCTCGGGATCGATCGGCTTCGGGAACTCCCCGTCCATCGACGCCCCGACCTCCTCGACCGACGCTGCGGACTCCTGATTGAGCGTCGTGCCCGGGTCGGTGCCGGCGGAGTGGACGTCGAGGCGGTCACCGGCGACGGAGCGGGCCAGCGCAGCCGCCATCTGCGACTTCCCGCCGTTGCGGACGCAGACGAACAACACGGTGGGCGACGTCGCAGCGTCGATGTCCATCACCCCAACGTACGGCACCCCAACGTACGGCTCGCGCCCTCTGGACGGCGCATGTGCACGAAGAAGTAACCTCACGTCCATGGCGAACACGTTCGACGACACTCGCGAGCAGCTCGAGGCCCAGGCCACGTTCGAGGCCGGCGACGTCGAGGAGGAGCGACTTCGACGCAAGCAGCGCCTCGCGGCCGGACTGCGCATCATGGGCCGCTTGAACCTCGCCGAGGGTGTGGCGGGTCACGTCACCGTGCGCGACCCCGAGTTCCCCGACCGGTTCTGGGTGAACCCGTTCGGGCACAACTTCAAGCTCATGAAGGTCAGCGACCTGATCTGCGTCGATCACACGGGTGAGGTGGTCGTCGGCGACCGGCCGGTCAACGCCGCCGCCTTCGCGATCCATTCGCAGATCCACGCCGCGCGCCCCGACGTCATGGCGGCCGCCCACTCCCACTCGATGTACGGGCGCACGTTCTCGTCGCTCGGCCAGCCGCTGCGCATGATCACGCAGGACCACACGATGTTCTACAACGACGTGGCGCTGTGCAGCGATGGCTCGGGCGCCGTGGTCCTCGACCTCGAGGTGGGCCGCAAGATGGCCGACGCGCTCGGCGACAAGAAGTGCCTCATCCACCAGAACCACGGCCTCATCAGCACCGGCGGGTCGGTCGACGCCGCCGTGTGGTGGTTCGTGTCACTCGAGCGGTGTTGTCAGAGTCAGCTCGTCGCCCAGTCGGCTGGAGAACCGATCGATATCCCGGATGACCTCTGTCAGTCGGGCTACGAGGCGCAGGGATACGACCTCGCCGGCTGGTTCCAGTTCCAGCCCTTCTGGGACGAGCTCGTCGCGCGCGAACCCGAATTCCTCGACTGAGTCCTCGCTTCGCTCCATACCCGTTGATCGGCGCCCGGGCGCCCCGCCCGAACGGATCTGATCAACTCTTGTGGGAGCCTTGCGGCGCGCTGTGGCGACCGCCACTCGCTCAGTGATCGGAGAGGCCGGGTGCGCACAGACCGTCGAGTTCGACGATCTGGATCCGATCGCGGTTCTCGAAGGTCACCTCGTTGGCCGGGTCCTTCTTGAGGTTGAAGACGCGGAACTCCATCTCGGTCGTGTCGACGGTGAGGATGCGGCCGACGAGGCCCTCGCCGAGCCCGAGGATGAGCTTGATCGTCTCGAGCGCCTGGATCGACCCGACGATGCCGGGCAGCACACCCAGCACACCGGCCTCAGCACACGACGGCGCGAGTTCGGCGGGCGGCGGCTCGGGCACCATGTCGCGGTACGTCGGCCCCTCGGTCGGGTGGAACACGCTGACCATCCCCTCGAACCGGAAGATCGAGCCGTGCACGACGGGGATCCCGAGCTTGACGCTCGCGTCGTTGAGCAGGTACCGGCTGGGGAAGTTGTCGGCGCCGTCGACGATCACGTCGTAGCCCGAGATGATGTCGACGATGTTCGACGCGTCGAGGCGGGTGTCGTAGGTGACCACGTCGACGTCGGGGTTGATGCCCACCAGCGTCTTCTTGGCGGAGTCGACCTTGCGATCACCGACGCGGTCGACGTTGTGCAGGATCTGGCGCTGGAGGTTGGAGGCGTCGACCTCGTCCATGTCGACGATGCCGAGCGTGCCCACACCGGCAGCGGCGAGGTAGAGCGCCGCCGGTGAGCCGAGGCCCCCTGCGCCGAGCAGCAGCACCTTGGCGTCGAGCAGCTTCAGCTGACCCTCGACGCCGACCTCGGGCAGGAGCAGGTGGCGCTTGTAGCGCTGGCCTTGCTCGGCGGTGAGCGTGGCGGGCTTCTTCCAGTCGCGCCCCTCGTCCTTCCACCGACCGAAGCCACCGTCCATCGACTCGGCGGCGGAGTAGCCCAGCTCGTTGAGCGTCTTGACCGCGAACGCGGACCGCACGCCACCGGCGCAGTACACGACGACGGGCGCGTCCTTGTCGGTGAGGCGGTTCTCGACCTGTGCCTCGAGGTGGCCGCGGGGAATGTGGACGGCCCCAGGAATCGCGCCCTCCTCGTACTCGTCGGGCTCACGGACATCGAGGATCAGCGCACCGTCGGCGATGCGCCGTTCGGCGGTCTCGGTGTCGATCTCGTCGATCTCGGACTTGGCGGCGGAGAGAAGATCGCGGAACGTTGCCATGCGAAGAATCCTATCGGTGATTGTCGACCAGGACGGTCGGGAATGGGTCAACCACGGGTGCGCTCGGTGCATTCCGCCGGGGCGGCGCGATTCGGAGGCGCGACGTCCGAATCCAGCCGGTCTGGACGGGACGGTGTGGATACCTTGCCGCACGATGGCCGACACCGACACCCCCGCGTCGCGTCGGCTCATCCAATCGGCGGCGGCGGCGAACGACGGGGCGTTCACTCCCGGAGACTGGACCCTCTTCCTCGCCGTCGCCGCCATCTGGGGATCGTCGTTCCTGCTCATCGACATCGGTCTCGACGCACTCCCGCCCGGACTCATCACCGTGATCCGGGTCGCGAGCGGCGCCGTCGCCCTCGCGCTGCTGCCGAAGCCTGCCGTTCGGATCGACGACGACGACCGACCACGGCTGGTCGTCCTCTCGGTGATCTGGGTCGCGCTGCCGTTCACGCTGTTCCCGATCGCGGAACAGTGGATCAACTCGGCCGTCACGGGCCTCCTCAACGGCGCGACGCCGATCTTCGTCGCCCTCGTCGCCACGGCGTTCCTCCGCCAGCCTCCGCGAGGTCCGCTCCTCGTCGGCATCGCCGTCGGCTTCGTCGGGATCGTCTGCATCAGCCTGCCGTCGGTCGGCGACGGGGCGAGTCAGGCGCGGGGAGTCGTCCTCGTGCTGGCGGCGACCGTCTGCTACGGGTTCGCCATCAACGTCGCCGCCCCGCTGCAGGCGCGGTACGGCTCGCTGCCGCTCATGAGCCGGATGCTCGCGCTCGCCACGGTCTGGACGGCTCCCTACGGACTCTGGGATCTCGACGAGGCCGACTGGGAGGTCGGACCGACGACCGCCGTCCTCGTCCTCGGCGTGGTCGGCACCGGCATCGCGTTCGCAGTGATGGGCACACTCGTCGGGCGTGTCGGTTCCCAGCGAGCGTCGTTCATCACGTATCTGATCCCGGTCGTCTCGCTCGCGCTCGGCGTCGCGTTCCGTGACGACGACGTCGCCCCGCTCGCGGTGCTCGGCATCGCGATGGTGATCGCCGGAGCGCTGCTGGCCGCCCGCGCCCGCCGCCCCTGACGTCACGCCTGGGGTCAGACCCAGAACGTGATCAGGATTCGAGGCGCTTCGTGATCGGTGTCGGGTAGCGCCAGTTGACGCGCACGTCGCCGAGCCAACCGGCGATGCGCCTGGCCTCCTCGTCGATCTGCGGACGTCGGTCGGCCGGCACGTCGACGCCGTCGAGGATCGCGGTCACCGTCTCGCCGTCGGGTCGTTGCGTCCACACGCCGACGACGCGCCCGTCGACCCAGATCGTCGGGCCGGCGTTGCCGTTCCGGTCGAACACGCCCGCGCTCGCCGAGTCGTCGACGTACCACGCTCGCTGCTTCCAGGCCATCGTCGTGGGGTCGAGGCCGGGCAGCAGCGCCACGGTCGACCGTGTGTCGGGATCCGGGTCCTCCCGACCGTCCAGCCACGGGTCGTCGGCGAGCACGAATCCGGGCTCACCGGAGTCGGCGAGCTCGACCTCCGCTGCGTCGAGCTCAGCCAGAGCGCGACGCACCCGTGTCTTGGTGGTTCCCGTGAACCACGTCATGTCGGTCACGGTCGCGGGCGCACACGCGTCGAGATACCGCGCGAGGAGCCGGACGAGGGCCGCGTCGGGCGAGATGTCGGCGACCTCGTCGAGCCAGCGAGGGTCGGCCGCCGCCCAGCGCCACGCCCCCGAGGTGAAGTCGGCGCCGGTCGGTCTGGATCGGACGATGCGCATCTCGGTTCCGAGGATCTCGAGCACCTTGGACGTGATGCGCTGCGGACGTGAGTACGACGCCCCCGGCTTCGGCTCGAATCGAACGGCGAGATCGGGGACCGACTCGGCGAGCTGCGCGCCGGATCGCGGCCCTCCCGAGCAGAGTTCGTCGACGACCTGTGCCTCCACGTCTGCGAGGAACGACGCCGCGTCGCCGTCGACGTCGTCACTCGCGTCGAGCCAGCCGATCAGCTGGCGTCGAAGCGTCTCGACGATCGGCGAGTTCGCTGCCGCGAACGCGGCGGACGCCACCTCGGCGTCCATCGCGAACACCGTGCGACGGATCGTCGTGAACCGACGCAGGGACATCTCGTCGTACAGCGCGGCGTCGACGTCGTCGATCGACACATCGGCCCGGGCATGGATCGCGAGGTAGGGGGTGGCCGGGTCGGTCGAGTGCAGCGGGCCGAGCGCTCGCGCGACGTCGAGGGGGTCACGACCCTCTCGGCCGTCGGATCCATGAAGGTGTCGGCGAGCGAGCCGGCGCCGACGCTGATCGACGCTGATCGCCACCGGCGTCATCGATCGATGACCGACGCCAGCAGCGCGACGTAGGCCGACTGGTAGTAGATCGCCGGTTCGGAGATCTCCCAGATCGGCTCGCCGCCCGCCGTGGTGTTGGTGTCGGCGTACGACAGCGCCGGCGGCTGTCCGGCCGGTGGGGTGAGCGAGCCGGAGTAGTTCTTGTTCGGGCCGCCCGCCACGTACCCGGGAGCCGGGCCGGTCGAGGTCTCGGCGTCGTCGAACTCACTGCCGTCGGCGTACCAGTAGTGGTACAGCTCGTTCAGCGAGTTCTCGGCTCCGTACGCCGACATGTTCGACAGGTAGACCACGCCGAGCGGATTCACGCCGTGGATCGTGTTGGCGTGCGCATCAGCGCGACGCCGGAACTCCCCGGCGCGGGAGGTGTCGACCCCGAGGGCTGAGGCGAGTTCGATCCATGCCACGTTGGCGACACCGGTGTTCGCCATCGGCATGTTGCTGCCCCAGTGGTACTGGGCGTCGGGCATGAACGAGCGGTACGCGCTGGCCGACGCGTCGAATCCATGCCGGTCGCGCGGGTTGTTCGGGTCGGCGATCTCCGCGACGAGCGAACGGATGTCGGCCACGACGCTCGGATCGCGGCCCGGCAACCCCGTGTAGGTGAGCAGCGCCAGGGCGTGGTGCGGTTCGTAGCGGCCGATGCTGCGATCGATGAACGGCTCCATCCGCGCCAGGTCGGCGCGGATGACCGAGTGATATCGATCGTCGCCCGTCAGATCGAGCAGGTGCACCGCCGCGATGACCGCCATGCTCGACTGGTCGTCGAGCGACACGTCGGCATCGCCGGCGTTGATCACCTGGGGGTCGCAGTCGGTGCGCTTCGTGCTCGCCTGGTACCAGTCCCAGGAGTCGATCGCCCGGCTCTGCAGGTCGGCCGCGAACGACGCGTCGATGTCGGCGAACACCCGGGCGCCATGGGCGAACATCGCTGACGCCGCGATGGTCGACGACGAGCACACCTCCTCGTAGAAGCGGGGTCGCGTGTCGGAGGTGATCGGGCCCGAGCCGTTGAACCCGGCGAAGCCCATCTTGATGTGGACCGCGCCGTCGCCGCGCTGCATCTTGCGGATCCACTCGAGTTCGACACGCACCTCGTCGAGGACGTCGGGAACGCCGTTCCCCGACTCGGGGATGCCGACGGCGTCGTCGAAGACGTTCGGATGACGCTCATAGGCGCCGAGCAGCTGGTGCACCGGAGCCGACGCGAACGTGACGTACTTGTTCGTGTCGCCGGCGTCGTACCAGCCGCTGCGGAGGTCGCGCGCCGTGGCCGGGTTGTCGGGATCGTCGATGGCCCGGGCCTCGCCGTCCTGATTCGGTCCGACGAGTGTGGCCTGCTGGGCCCACGGACCGGCGAGCGACGCCGGATGAGCGACGTTCCCCCGGTTGAACCAGAACGTCTTCAGAGCGGCGTCCAGCACGTCGTCGTACGCGCCGACGGAGATCACGAACCAGCCGCTCGAGGCACCGCGTGAGACGTCGACGACCTCGTACCACCCGGTGGTGCGGACGTCGCTGAAGTCGAACCACCACGCCCGCTGCCCGTTCTGTGGATCGACGGCGCCGCCGTTCCACGCCTGCGCCGAGCCGCTGCGGACCACGGCACCCGACGAGGAACGGAGCTCGATCCGTGAGCCCGGGGTGGCGCCCGCGATCACGGCGACCTTGTCCATCGCGGGGAGGTAGCCGAACTGGTCGACGCGGATGGAACCGTCGACGTCGAGTGATGGCGGCGTCGGCGGAGGCGCCGGCGTCGCGGGAGGCGCAGGGGGATCCTGGCGGTTGGCGGCCACGAGCGAGTCGACCGCCGCCGATCCGTCGATCCGATCGGGCCGCGCCGAGACGACCAGCCCGACGACGAGTGCCGCCGTGGCCACGACGGTGACGGCGGCGACCGGGCGGGTCACGCGGGACGGGCGCGCTCTCATGACGAACACGTTACGACCCCGCGACCGGGTGGGATCGGCGAGCGACTCAGTCGGTGAGTGACTCGGTCGCGACGAGCTGCGGCAGGAGATCACCGATGGACCCCCGCAGGAGATGATCGGCGTAGCGATCCATCCCGGTCTCGTCACCGTTGACGATCACCACCGACGCCCCAGCCGCCTTCGCTCGGGGCACGCAGTTGGCGGCAGGGAACACCGAGAGGGTCGACCCCACGGCGAGCATGACGTCGCACTCGTCGCTCACACGCAGGGCCCGATCGATGACCTCGGGGACCAAGGCCTGTCCGAAGCTGATGGTGTCGCTCTTCACGATGCCGCCGCACACGTGGCACGGCGGATCCTCTTCACCCGCCCTCACTCGATCGAGCATCTCCTCCATCGGTCGGCGATCAGAGCACTCCCAGCACCGCGAGAACCAGATCGTGCCGTGCACCTCGATCACGTTCGCCGGATCGTTGCCCGCCTTCTGGTGCAACCCGTCGATGTTCTGCGTGACGAGTCCGTGGAGTTGGCCCCGGCGCTCGAGCTCGACGATGGCGGCGTGGGCCCGGTTGGGTTCCGCATCCCACGCCGGAGCGGCGAGCCGCGCCTGCCATGCGGCCTTCCGGACCTCGGGATCGGACAGGTAGTGCTGGATGTTCGACGCCTTCTCGGCGGCCGGATTCTTCGTCCAGACCCCGTTCGGGCCGCGGAAGTCGGGAATCCCCGACTCGGTCGAGATGCCGGCACCGGTGAACACGACGACTCGCTCGGCCGTGGCGATGACCTCTCGTACCGCCTCGACCTCGCTCACGAACTCACCCTACGGCGATGTCGGGGAGTGCCGGGCACCACCCGACATCACGCCGGGGTCGGTTCGACCCGGCCGTAGCTGGTGGTGCGCTGTTCGAGCGGGCGACCGAGTTCGGCGGCGAGCTGCTCGAAGCTGCCGGCGGTCATCGCCTGGCCGTGACTCGCTCCGGCGGCACGGGAGATGTTCTCGTCCATCAGCGTGCCGCCGAGGTCGTTGCACCCTGCGTTCATGAGCTGCTTGGTGCCGTCGAGGCCGATCTTCACCCAGCTCGCCTGGATGTTCGGGATCAGCTCGCCGTAGGCGAGGCGGGCCACCGCGTGGACGAGCAGCGTCTCGCGGAACGTCGGCCCGCGGCGGGCCTTGCGCTGGAGGTAGATCGGCGACGCCATGTGGACGAACGGCAGACCGACGAACTCGGTGAACCCGGTGCGTCCGGCGGCGACGTTCTCCTCCTGGAGGTCGCGGGTGCGCACGAGGTGACGGGCCCAGTGGATCGGTTCCTCGACGGCGCCGAACATCATCGTGACGTTCGAGTGGAGACCGACCTCGTGAGCGGCCCGGTGTGCTTCGAGCCACTCCTCGGTGTCGACCTTGTCGGGACAGAGGATCGCTCGGATCTCGTCGTCGAGGATCTCGGCAGCGGTGCCCGGCAGCGAGGCGAGCCCGACGTCCTTCAGCCGATCGAGGTACGTGCGGAGGTCCTCGTCCAGGCGGCGGGCACCTTCGGTCACCTCGAGCGCCGTGAAGCCGTGCACGTGCATGTGCGGCACGGCGTCCTTCACGGCCTTGGTCACGTCGATGTAGTAGTCGCCGTCGAAGTCGGGGTGGATGCCGCCCTGCAGGGTGACCTCGGTGGCGCCGAGATCCCACCCCTCCTTGGCCCTCTCGGCGATGTCGTCGAGGGTGAGGAGGTACGGGGTGCCGCGCAGGTTGAGCGACAGGGGACCCTTCGAGAAGCCGCAGAACTTGCACTTGAACGTGCAGACGTTGGTGTAGTTGATGTTGCGGTTGGCGACCCAGGTCAGCGTGTCGCCGACGAGGTCGGCGCGCATCCGGTCGGCGGCGGCAGCGACGGCGACGACGTCGTCGCCCCGAGCCTCGAACAGCGTGACCAGCTCGTCGACTCCCGGCCGCTCGCCCGCCTCGATCCCGGTGATCACGGCGGTGCGGGCGGACGCCGGCGACGCCGAACGTCCCGCAGGATGTCCGACCCCGGACGGGACGCCGGCGACGATCGTGCGAGGCGTGGTGTCGGGTCCGGCACCCGAGTACCAGGCGGTCGAGCGGTGGCCGACGAGCACGAACTCGGCACCGTCGGCGACCGTGTCGGCGGCGGTGGTCTTCTCGGGCCAGAACTGGCCGGGGTCGTCGCGGCCGAGCCACTCGGCGTCGGCACGATCGATCACCGGGAAGTGGAGGCTCTCGTCGATCCATCGCACGCGGTCGCGGACGTACTCGGGGTACACGGTGAGCCGTGGTGCGAGCGCGCGGTCCTTCGACTCGGTGACCTCCCGCAGCCGGTCGAGGTCGGGCCACGGGCGCTCGGGGTTGACGTGATCGGCCGTGACCGGTGAGACCCCGCCCCAGTCGTCGATCCCGGCATCGACGAGCGACCCGAAGTCGTCGGACAGGTTCGGCGGTGCCTGGAGATGGATCTCGGGCGGCAGGATCACGCGCGCGGCCGCGATGGCCCACAGGTAGTCGTCGCTGGGACACGGCCGCACGCCTTTCATGGCGGTGCGCAGCTTCGGCAGGAAGTTCTGGACGATGACCTCCTGCACGTGTCCGTGCCGGGCGTGGGCCGCTGCGATGGCCTCGAGACCGGCGAGTTGGTCGGCACGCGTGTCACCGATGCCGATGAGGATCCCGGTGGTGAACGGGATCGACAGCTCGCCCGCGGCCTCGAGCGTCGCCAGGCGACGCGCGGGTGTCTTGTCGGGAGCGAGGCGGTGCGCCTCGAGGTCCTCGGCGACCGACTCGATCATCATCCCCTGACTCGGGCTGACCGGCCGGAGCTGGGCGAGCTCGTCGTGCAGGAGGGCACCGGCGTTGGCGTGCGGGAGCAGTCCGGTCTCGTCGAGCACGATCTTCGCCATGGCGGCGACGTAGTGGACCGTGGAGTCGTAGCCGTTGTCGCGCAGCCACTGCCGAGCGACCTCGTAGCGGTCCTCGGGACGCTCGCCGAGCGTGAACAACGCCTCGTGGCAGCCACGACGCGCGCCCTGCTTCGCGACCTTCAGGACCTCGTCGGGACTCATGTACGCCGACTCGACGCGCGCCGGCGGCTGAGCGAAGGTGCAGTACCCGCACGTGTCGTTGCAGAGGAACGTGAGCGGGATGAAGACCTTCGGGCTGTACGTGATCCGTCGCCCGTGGTGCTCGTCGCGAATGGACGACGCGAGCGCCATGAGCTCGTCGAGCGGAGCCTCGAGGAGCGGATGGTCGAGGGGGGCGGTTCCCGGGGCGTCGATGGACGTCATCAGGTCTCCGTTTCAGTGTCGGTGTCGGTGTCGAACCCGGCGGGCGTGCCCGAGCCGGGTCGGCTGGCGATCTCGTGCGGGGTGAACGTCTCGTCGCACTCCCAGCACACGAACTGTTGGTCGAGCGGGTGCCCGCACGGCTCGTGGACGAGCACGGTCGGTGCCTGGCCGCCCGAGAGCCACTCGTCGCCCCAGCGCATGAGCGCGACCAGTGCCGGTGACAGCGCCATACCCATCGCGGTGAGGCGGTACTCGTGCCGGGGTGGGCGCTCGCAGTACAGCTGCTTCTGGAACACGCCGGCGTCGACGAGCCGCTTGAGGCGATCGGTCAGAACGGGGCGAGCGATCTGCAGGTCTCGCTGGAAGTCGGCGAAGCGGCGCACGCCGCGGAAGGCGTCGCGGAGGATGAGGATCGTCCACCGGTCGCCGAGGATGTCGAGGCTCGCCTGGATGGAGCACGCCGGAGCGTCGGCTGACCCGCCGCCGGCGGTGTGGATCTCGCGAGCGACGTCCCCCATGACGAGGATCAGCGTAGTGGGTTCGGAATCCGAACCAAGTACCGGAGCCGACGCGGATGGCTACCGTCGTCGTCGATGCCGGACGATCGTCTCAGCCGGTACATGGTCCATCGCCATCGCGACGTGACCGGCGGAACCGCCCGCGCCACGGTGTTCGGCGTCAGCGATGGGCTGGTGTCGAACGTCGCCCTCATCCTCGGCGTCGCGGCGGCGAGCTCCGACCGATCGTCGGTTCTCGTGGCGGGCGTCGCCGGGCTCCTCGCCGGCGCAGCGTCGATGGCGGCGGGTGAGTACGTGTCGATGAAGGCGCAGGCCGAGCTGGTGGAGCGCGAACTCGACATCGAGCGCCGGTCGTTGACTCGCCAGCCGCGCGCCGAGATCGCCGAGTTGGCGGCGATCTATCGGTCGCGCGGGGTCGACACCGACCAGGCCCAGCAGATGGCGGAGGCCGTGATGCACGACCTCGACGTGGCACTCGAGGTGCACGCTCGCGAGGAGCTCGGCGTCGCCCCGTCCGACACGGGCGACCCGGTCGGCGCTGCGGTCAGCTCGTTCGTGGCCTTCGCCGTCGGCGCACTCGTTCCGCTGATCCCCTGGTTCCTCGGCAGCGGCACCGCGGCGATCGTCACGTCGGCCGTGCTCGGCGCGGTGGCGGCGCTGGCGGTCGGCGCGACCCTGGCCGCGTTCACCGAGCGATCGATCGTGGGCACGGCACTCCGCCAGCTCGCCTGGGCCACGGCCGTCTGCACGGCCACCTGGCTGATCGGCTCGTGGCTCGGCACGGCGATCGGATAGCGCGGACAAGCGGACAAATCGCGACAAACGGGGACAAACGGTGTCAGTCGGGGAGGAGGGGGACTCCCGCCTCGGGGTCGCTCCCCAGCGTGGATGCGCGGGTGAGGCTGGCGCCGCCGAACTTGTCGCGCACCGCATCGACCGCGGTGTCGAGACCGGCCTCCGCCGACCGCGTGAACGGCAGGGCGAGCTGGACGTTGCCCGTGTCGTCGAGGTTGCCGACCGTGAAGCCGAGCAGCGTCAGCCCGCCCCGCTCCTCGACGAGCGGCCACGCCGCATCGAGGAGGGCGCGAGCGACCTCGAGCAGTGGTGTGGTCGCGGCGGTCGGACCGGGAAGGGACGACGAACGAGTCGCCCGACCGAAGTCGTCGAATCGGAACCGGAGCGTCACGGTGCGGCCGGCCCGGTCGGCGTTGCGCATCCGCCTGGTCACCCGGTCGACCAGCCGGAGCAGCACCTCGTCGAGCTCGCGGCGATCGCGTCGCGCTCGACCGAGCGCCTGCTGTGATCCGATCGACCCGCGCCGCACCCCGGTCCGCACCCTGCGGGCGTCGACGTTGCGCGACAGCGCCGCCAGCTGACGCCCCATCGCACGTCCGACCAGACCGATGAGCACCTCGCCATCGAGCGACGCGACGTCGGCGACCGTGCGAATTCCGCGCGCCCGCAGCTTCTCGGACGTGACAGCACCCACGCCCCAGAGCTTCTCGATCGGCAGGGGGTGGAGGAATGCGAGCTCTCGATCGGGCTCGACGACGAGCAGGCCGTCGGGCTTGCCGACGCCGCTCGCCACCTTGGCGAGGAACTTCGTCCGGGCGACGCCGACCGTGATCGGAAGACCGACGTCGGTGCGCACCCGTTCGCGGAGTCGGGATGCGATGTCGATCGGCGACCCGGACAGGCGTCGCAGTCCGCCGACGTCGAGGAACGCTTCGTCGATCGAGATGCCCTCGACGATCGGCGTCGTGTCGTCGAAGATCTCGAAGACCGCACGACTCGCCTCGGTGTAGGCCTCGAACCGGGGCCGGACCGACACCATGTGTGGGCACAGTTTCCACGCGTCGCGCCCGTTCATCGGTGTCCGCACGCCCATCGCCTTGGCCTCGTACGACGCAGCGAGCACCACGCCGCCCGTGGGGCTCGCCCCGACGGCGATCGGTCGTCCCCGCAGCGACGCGTCGTCGCGTTGCTCGACCGAGGCGTAGAACGAGTCGAGATCGGCGTGCAGGATCGTGGCGAGCCCCTCCCCCACCCTCGGTACTTCTCGCCCGGCCACGAACACATGTTCGCATCCGTCCCGCGGTCGGGCAACAGCGAGCACCTACGGTGCGGACATGACCTCTCCCCAGCACCCGATCGGCTCGGGCTTCGGCATGCGCTCGGAACCCGCCGACGTCCTCGACGGCATCGACCTGTCCGGCCGCGAGGTCGTGATCACCGGCGGATACTCCGGACTTGGACTCGAGACGACCCGGGCGCTCGTCGGTGTCGGCGCATCGGTCGTCGCTCCCGCCCGGCGGCCCGACCATGCGCGGGAGGTGTTCGCGGCCGAGGGACTCGACGATGTCGAGGTCGGCACGCTCGACCTCGGCGACCTGTCGAGCGTCGAGGCGTTCGCCTCCGAGCGACTCGACGCCGGCCGGTCGATCGACGTGATGATCGACAACGCGGCGATCATGGCCTGCCCGGAGACGAGGGTCGGCGACGGCTGGGAGGCACAGTTCGCGACCAACCATCTCGGTCACTTCGCGCTCGTCAACCGCGTGTGGCCGCTCATCGAGGCCGACGGCGGAGGACGCGTCGTGTCGCTCTCGTCGACCGGCCACAAGCGCTCGCCGATCCGGTGGGACGACGTTCATTTCGTCGACACGGAGTACGAGAAGTGGACGGCGTACGGCCAGGCCAAGACGGCGAACGCGCTGTTCGCCGTCCACCTCGACCGTCTCGGCGAAGCGAGCGGGGTCCGGGCGTTCGCCGTGCACCCGGGCGGGATCATGACCCCGCTCCAACGACATCTCCCGAGAGAGGAGATGATCGCCATGGGATGGATGGACGAGGACGGCACCGTCAACGAGCGCTTCAA
The DNA here is from genome assembly GCA_039185545.1 of Actinomycetota bacterium. GTDB lineage: Bacteria > Actinomycetota > Acidimicrobiia > Acidimicrobiales > Ilumatobacteraceae > Ilumatobacter_A. The sequence goes on along the minus strand of JBCDAK010000030.1, from coordinate 15,203 downwards.
GTCGCCGACACAGGGAGCGTCGACGACGCTCTGGTGCGCAACGTCACCTCGACTCGACGGCATGGGCGGCGTGTACTGCGAGGACTGCGACGTCGCCCGGATCCCCGACACCGACGATCCGATGGCTCGCTTCGTCGGTGTCGCCGAGTACGCGATCGATCCCGGTGAGGCCGAGCGGCTCTGGGACCTCTCGGCCGACCTGACGGGCGTCAACGCCTTCTGACGTCGACTCGCTCACGGCGAGCGAGCGGCGGGGCGTCGGCTGCCAGACTGCGACGATGACCGGTCGCCCCCGCTCGAACGTCGCCGAGGTCCCCGCCTATCGGCCGGGTCGTTCCGCCGCGCAGGCCGAGGCCGAGTACGGCATCGCCGAGGCGATCAAGCTCGCGTCGAACGAACTGCCGCACGGCCCTCTTCCGTCGGTGGCCGGTGCGGTCGCCGCCGGCATCGAGAGCGTGCATCTGTATCCCGACGCACGATCGACCGCGCTGCGCGAATCGATCGCCGGCTTCCACGGCGTCGACGTGGCGCACGTCGCCGTCGGCGCCGGCTCGGTCGGAATCCTCCAACAGCTCGTGCTCGCCTACTGCGATCCCGGCGACGAGATCGCGATGTGCTGGCCGTCGTTCGAGGCGTACCCGCTCCTCGCCCAACTCGCCGGCGCCGAGCAGGTGCGCGTGCCGCTCGTCGATGAGTGCTTCGACCTCGCCGCGCTCGCCGACGCCGTCACCGCTGCGACGAAACTGGCGTTCGTCACCAACCCGAACAACCCGACCGGCACGGCGGTCACGACCGACGAGGTCGTGCGGTTCCTCGAGTCGGTCCCGGCGACGTGTGTGGTCGTGCTCGACGAGGCCTACGCCGAGTTCGTCACCGATCCCGGGGTCATTGCGTCGGAGCCGCTGCTCGATCGTTTCGACAACCTCGTGATCACGCGCACCTTCAGCAAGGCGCACGGCCTCGCCTCGCTGCGCGTCGGCTACGCCCTGGCGCACCCCGAGATCGCCGGGATGATCGACCGCACGCTGGTGCCGTTCGCGCTGAACGACATGGCGCAGCGCGCCGCGGTTGCGAGCCTCGGCGCGATCGACGAGATGCGCAGCCGCGTGGCCGAGGTGGTCGCCGAGCGGACACGCGTCGCCGACGAGCTCCGCACCCAGGGCTGGACCGTGCCCGATCCGCAGGGGAACTTCGTCTGGCTTCCGCTCGGCGAACGGTCGGCCGAGGTCGGCGTCGAGCTCGAGCGGCGAGGCGTGGTGACCCGCGCCTTCCCCGATGTCGGCGTGCGGATCACCGTGGCCGACGCGGCCGGCAACGACCGTCTGATCGCGGCGCTGTCGGAGATCCCGCCGGACTGAGATCACGCGAACGAATCGCCCGTTGCGCGGGACCCCGTCAACCATCGGACAGTATCGTCACCACGGGTGGGCACCCCCTCGCCTCCCCGTCGGTCCCGCCGACGCTGGGCCGCGCTGGCGATCGCACTCGTCGGTCTCGCCGTCGGGAGCGTCGCCGTGGCGGCCGAGGTGGTGTCGCCGACCGACCTGGCGGGCACTCGAGACTTCGAACGGCCGGCGAACTCGCTGACCGGTGCGTCGACATCGTCGTTCACGACCAGCGAGCTCTGCCTGGCGTCCGGCCATCCCGGAACCCTGTTCGACTTCGAGCCGGGCGGGTTCATCGGCGCGGACTACCAACGTTCCATCCAGCTCCCCGATGGTCGGACACTCTGGACCTTCCAGGACGCGGCATGGGGCAACGGCGCCGGCGGCTTCCGTGTCGTCCACAACATCGGCGCGATCCAGGACGGCCCGTGCTACCGACTCCTCGTCGGCGGTTCACCGACATCCCCACGGTCGTGGCTCTTCACCGGCGACACCGCTCCCGGGTCCCGCTGGTTCTGGCCGTTGGACGCGGCGATCGGCGCCGACGGCGACATCTACGGGTTCATGGCCGAGATGCGGGAGTTCGGCGACGAGTACCTCGACCGGACCGAACCGATGGGGACCTTCGTGGCGGGTGTCGACGCCGACACGCTCGCCGTCGACTTCCTCGGACGGCCGTCCGACGCGTCGCCGGCGCTCTACGGCTGGTCGATCACCAGCGACCACGCCTGGACGTACCTCTACGCGCAGTGTCACCGCCAGTTCGGATACGACCCGTGGATCTTCGAACTCGGCCACGACCTCAGCTGCGCGGCCGCCGTGACGCTCGCCCGGGTGCCGAGGGGCTTCGTGTTCGACCGACCGGAGTACTGGGACGGTGCTCGATGGACTCCCGACCCGACCCGAGCGGCGGCCGTGTTCTCGACGAGCGGACGGCTGGCCAACCCGGTCGACGTCGTGTTCCACAACAACCGGTTCCACGCGGTGACGAAGGTGCACGACTGGTGGGGTGACGAGATCATCGTCGAACGCGCGGACCGACCGTTCGGGTCGTTCGAGACCGTGGCGCGGTGGATCGAGACACCCAAGTGCCCGGTCGACTGCAACACGTACTACGCGTCGTTCTCGGCCTCGACCGATCCCGACGTCCTGCTCCTCGGACTGTCACACAATCGGTGGGACGGTGTACCGACCTCGTTCTACCGACCGACGTTCCGTCCGTTCACGGTGCCGGCCTCACAGCCTCGTCCGGCCGACCGCTGCGCCGCCGATCACTGCGACTGATCTCGGCGAAACAGCACGTTTGGTGCCGGGTCCGAAACGTGCGCTTTTCAGCACGTTTGGTGCCGGGTCCGAAACGTGCTGTTCGTGGTCAGGCGAGCTGGTCGGCGTCGAGTGCGTAGAGGCGATCCGACGCGCTGGTCACGGCGGGAAGCAGGCCCGCAACCGTGGGCAGGATCTGCTCTCCGAAGAACGCAGCCGACTCGAGCCGTGACGGATCGTCGGCACCGTTGGCCGCGGCGACCGCCTGCTTGGCGAGCAGCCCGCCGCACACCGTGGTCCCGAGCAGCCGGAGGTACGGCACCGATGCTCCGAGCAGCGACCGCGGATCGGCCAGGCCGGTCGCCAGCAGGTGATCGGTGGCCTGCCGGGTGACCGACACCGCCTCGTCGAGCCGCTGGCCGAACACGGCCAACGCCGGGATGTCGGACAGCTCCTTGACGCGGAGGTCGAACTCGTCGAGCAGATCGACGATCACTCCGCCGCCCCGCATGGCGAGCTTGCGACCGACGAGGTCGGCGGCCTGGATGCCGTTGGTGCCCTCGTAGATCGGGGCGATCCGCGAGTCCCGCCAGTGCTGTGCCGAGCCCGTCTCCTCGACGTACCCCATGCCGCCGTGGATCTGGATGGCGAGCGAGGTCATCTCGACCCCGACGTCGGTGCAGAGACCCTTCGACAGCGGGATCAGCAGGTCGGCGATCTCCCGCCACCGGGTGGCCTCGTCGGCGTCGACGGCCGCCTCGGCCCGGTCGAGCGCCGCCGCGTTCGTGTAGATCAGGCACCGCATCGCGTCGATCCAGGCGCGCTGCGTCATGAGCATGCGCCGGACGTCGGGATGGTCGATGATCGGGCTCGACGTGCCCTTCTCGGCACCGATCGCGGTTCCCTGAGTGCGGTCGAGCGAGTACTGCAGCGACTGCTGGTACGCCCGCTCGCTCAGTGCGAGGCCCTGCAGCCCGACCGACAGCCGGGCGTTGTTCATCATCGTGAACATGTTGCGCATGCCAGCGTGCTCGTCACCGACGAGCCAGCCCGTCGCCCCCTCGAACGCCATGACGCACGTGGGCGAGCCGTGGATGCCGACCTTGTGCTCGATCGACACACACGAGACTGGGTTGGCCTCGCCCGGGTCGCCGTTCTCGTCGAGGAGGAACTTGGGCACCACGAACATCGAGATGCCCTTCGTGCCGGGGGGCGACCCCGGAGTGCGTGCGAGGACGAGGTGGACGATCTGTTCCGCCAGCTGGTGCTCGCCGAACGTGATGTAGATCTTCTGGCCGGTGATGAGATACGAGCCGTCGTCGTCGAACGTCGGGCTCGGCTCGGCCTTGGTCGTGACGGCTCCCACGTCGGAGCCGGCCTGCGGCTCGGTGAGGTTCATGGTGCCGGTCCACTGACCGGTCAGCATCTTCGGCAGGAAGGTCGCCTTCTGCTCGTCGGAGCCGTGGGCGTGGATGGCGTCGATCGCTCCCTGTGTGAGGAGCGGGCAGAGCGAGAGCGCCATGTTGGCCGAGGTCAACATCTCCTGGACGGCGATGGCGCTGACCCAGGGGAATCCCGCTCCGCCGAACTCGGCGTCGAACGGCATCGCGCCGAAGCCGGACTCGACCCAGCCGGCATATGCACCCTGGAAGCTGTCGGGGACCGACACCACACCGTCGTCCCACGACGCGCCGATGCGATCGCCGTCGACGTTGGTGGGTGCGACGACCTCGGCCATGAAGCGACCGACCTCGGCGACGACGTCGTGCACGGTGTCGGCGTCGACGTGGCCGAAGCGCTCGGTCGCCAGCAACGACTCGAGATCGACGACGTGATCGAGGACGAAACGGATCTGATCGACGGGCGGGGCGTACTCCGACATGCGTCACACACTACGGGGAGGGTCGTTCCGCGTCACCCGGAGCGCGGGTGCGGACCGTGATCGCACGATGGCTCAGAGTCGCCGGATGTCGGGATTGCGCTGTCGCGGACCGCGCCGCGGAGCCGTGACTCCAGCGGCGAACAACAGCCGGATGATCCGCTGGCGGTGCCCGCGCCACGGCTCGAGGTGCTCGCACATCACGTCGTCGCCACCCTCGTCGGGCGGGAGGCGCTGGGCCTCACCCGTGAACGCGTAGTTGACCATCGTCGGCATCCCGTAGTCGCGGAGGACCAAGGTGTCCGGGTCACCGTGGCAGGCGATCACCGTCGACGTGGCCGTCCAGACGCCGAGCCCGGGGAGCACCGAGAGCCGTTCCAGCGCGTCGGGCGCCATCATCGTGGCCGCCTCCTCGAGCCGATTGGCTCGCTTGGCCGCGAGGAGGATCGCGTCGGCGCGACGACGCTCGACGTTGCACCGGTGCAGGTCGACGTACGACAGACGGGCGATCACCGCCGGGTCGGGCGGCAGGACGAGATCGCACGGCCCCGGCGCGGGCTCGCCCCACGTGTGGCACATGCGGCCCCAACTCTTCGCTGCCTCGTCGGTGCTCACACGCTGGCCACACAGCACCAGACCGAGTTCCTGCCAGACGACGCCCGAGGCGGCGAGGCGGAGGCCGTCGTGCTCGCGCCACCAGCGGTGCACCTTCGGATGGAGGGTCGGGTCGAAGCCCGCCAGATCGTCATCGATCCCGGTCCAGCGCGGCGCACGGTCGAGCAGCCACTCGGCGCCCTCGCCCCACGCCTCGGCGGTGACGCGGCCCTCGGTGTCCCACTGGAGTCGCATCGTCCCCGGTCCGGTCGGGGTCAGCACGGCCTTGGCGAACCACGTTCGTCCCGGACCCCAGCGGTGCGTCGGATCGGACCCGTAGATGCCGATCATCTGCATCGTGTTCGGGAGGTCGATGCCGGCGGCATCGAGCTGGCGGGTCGACACGACCGTGTCCGTCACTCGGACGAACGGCTCACACGGTGAGGTGTGATCGCCAGTCGGCGGCGTATCCGGCGGCGACGGCGTCGGGGGTCATCTTCAGCGTGTCGACGCTGACCGCGTCGACGACCTCGCGGGACTCGGCGTAGTGATGGCCCACGTGTCGGAGACCCTCGAACATCCGCATCCGCAGCTCGACGAGCTCGTCGGCGGGTGACTCGTCGAAGTACCCCCAGACGGTGAACGCGATCCGTAGGTCGTGGATGACCGGCGCGCGGGAGAACATCGATGCCCGGCGGAGTGCCACTCCGAGGCACCCCCGCATGACGTCCTCGGTGTTCTCGCCCTCGACGAGGTGGAGGTCGGGCGTCAGTGCGTTCGCCAGCTTGATGGCGTAGCCCTGGTCGGGGCCCGGTGCGCCGAGCCGATCGCCGGTCGGTTGGGGACCCTCGATGTCGCTCGGCCGGTCGGGCGTCCAGCTCTCGGGCACGACGTCGGGCGACTCGTACCACCGCGGGTCGTCGGTCGGGTCGACCGGGAGGAACTTGGGAGCGGCCATCACCGCCCAGTCAACACGATCGGTGCGACGAACGAGAACAGCACGTTTCGGACCCGGCACCAGATGTGCTGTTTCGCGTTCAGGCCCGCCGGCGGAGGAGGCCGTAGACGAGGCTCTCCTCCAGGGCGCGCCAGGACGCTTCGATGATGTTGGGGCTGACGCCGATGGTGGTCCAGTCGCCCTCACCGTCGGCGGCGGTCACGAGCACGCGCGTGGTCGCTCCGGTCGCGCCGGCTCCGTCGAGGATGCGCACCTTGTAGTCGACCAGGTGGATGTCGGCGATCTCGGGGAGTGCCCTGCGGACGGCGTTGCGGAGCGCGAGGTCGATGGCGTTGACGGGACCGTTGCCCTCGGCCACCCACACGTGCCGCTCGGCGCCCTCACCGTCGGGGCCGTTCGGGCCGACCCACACCTTGACCGTGGCCTCGGTGTTGAAATGGCCGTCGGGGAGCTCGTCGGTGATCACGCGCATCGACTCGACCCGGAAGAAGTCCTCGGCCACGCCTGCGGCTCGACGCATGAGGAGTTCGAGGGACGCGTCCGCGGCCTCGAAGTGATACCCCTCGTGCTCGAGCGTCTTGAGCTGGTCGATCACGTCGCCGGTCTGCGCGCCATCGAGTTCGACGCCGATCTCGTCGGCCTTCATCTGGATGGTCGCCCGACCCGCCATCTCGGAGACGACGAACCGCGTGCCGTTGCCGACGTCGACCGGGTCGACGTGCTCGTAGGCGTCCTTGGCCCGGGCGATCGCCGACACGTGGAGGCCGGCCTTGTGCGCGAACGCCGACGATCCGACGTACGGCGCCTGCGGGTCGACGGCCCGGTTGAGGATTTCGGCGACGTGGTGACTCACCGGCGTCAGCCGCTCGATCCGGCCGTCGGGCAGACACTCGTACCCGAGCTTCAACTGCAGGTTCGGGATGACCGTCGACAGGTTGGTGTTGCCGGTCCGCTCGCCGAGCCCGTTCAGCGTGCCCTGGACGTGCCCGGCGCCCGTCTGCACAGCTGCGATGGAATTCGCGACCGCACACCCCGTGTCGTCGTGGCAGTGGATGCCGATGACCGCGTCGGAGCCGACGTGGGCGGCCACGTCGGCGACGATCTCGGCGATCTCGTGGGGCAGCGTGCCGCCGTTGGTGTCGCACAGCACGAGGTGGCTCGCTCCCCGGACCACGGCCGACTCGATCGCCCGAAGCGAGAACTCGGCGTTCTGCTTGTACCCGTCGAAGAAGTGCTCCAGATCGACGAGCACCCTGCGACCGTGTCCGCGGAGGAACTCGACCGAGTCCGCGATCATCGCAGCCCCCTCGTCGAGCGTGGTCTGCAGCGCCTCGGTCACCTGGTACTCGGAACTCTTGGCGACGATGCACACCGCCGACGTCCCGGCCTCGATCAGGTTGCGCAGCGTGGCGTCGTCGTCGACCTTGCCGCGAGGGCGGCGCGTCGAGCCGAACGCGACGAGCGTCGACGTCGACAACGAGAGCTCGCTCTTCGCCCGCCCGAAGAACTCGACGTCCTTCGGGTTGGCGCCGGGCCACCCACCCTCGATGAAGTGCACCCCCAGCTCGTCGAGCTGCTCGGCGATGCGCAGCTTGTCGTCGACCGTCGCGGTGACGCCCTCGACCTGGAGACCGTCGCGGAGAGTGGTGTCGAAGACCTCGATGTGTCGCACGACGCACCAGTCAACGCGGTCGTCGACACACACGCAACGCGATGTTCACGTCATCCTCACACGAATCACGTCCACGAAAGATGTGGACCCGCTGTGAATGACGTTGTGATCTTCCGGTGAACAACAGGTGGCCGGAGGTGGACATCTCGGTCCGACCTGGGGACGACCGGAAAAGGTCAGTGGACAACCCTGTGAGTTCGAAAATACCCCTTGACCAGGTCTTTTGCGTGATCGAGAGTGGAGCTCGTTCCGAACAGCGCACACCGAACGAACCGCCGCAAGGCACGAGATCGGAGCAGCGGGATCGGGACAGGGGACATCGTTCACCGGCCATCTCGACCGAGAGTCGAACCTCCTCCGGGAGGATCGGCGAGCGGGAGAGTCGGCGTCCGGAGCAGGTGACTGCGACGGCGTCGGACCCACCGGGTCGACGGGCAACCGTCGGTCACGGAGGTCTGTCGGCGGGCACGGGCAACCGTGTCGGTCGGCGAGGCAGACCGGGCACGAGATCGGTTCGCCGGTCGAGTGCGACGGAGCTGTGGCACGGAGTCGTTCGGGAGGGCCACCCCAACTGGCCTGACCGGGAGATTCCGACCGGCACTCGATCGTCGGCCCGGGCAACTGGGGTGACGACACCGGGTGGCGGCGGTCCGTTCGACCGGGAAACCGGACGGTCGGACCGAACCAACGGGCATCGCCCGCCCCGCGACCCCTCTGGGGGAAGCGAGACGGGCGATGTGTAGGTCGAGTCGAAGGCTAACGCCCGACGTTCGACCGACGGTGGACGGTCCCCGAACTGGCCCCGGGTGGCTGCGCCAGGCTTCGGCCGGGCTGCGCCACCCGGGGCTCTCTTCGTTCCCGGGCGACGTGCCCGATCGGGTCGATGGACTACACCGGAGGAATGAGCGACATCGCCTCCCCGTCGGGCTCGCCGTCTCTCGACGGGCGCCGGCTCCTCGTCACGGGTGCGTCGTCCGGGATCGGCCGCTCGACCGCGATCGCGGCGGCCGGTGCCGGAGCGTCGGTCGCGATCGCGGCTCGATCGACCGGCGCGCTCCACGAGGTGGCCGCCGAGATCGGTGCACCCGACCGAACCCTCGTCGTCCCGCTCGACGTCACCGACCCCGGCGCGTGCGCGTCCGCGGCATCGACGATCGGCGAGACGTGGGGTGGACTCGACGCGCTCGTGAACTCTGCGGGCCTCGTGCGGCCGGGCGGCATGCTCGAGATCGAGCCAACCGACTGGGCGGCGATGTTCGATGTCAACGTCACCGGCCTGCTCAACATCACCGCCGCGGTCGCGCCGATGCTGCAGGAGTCCGGATCGTCGGCCGTCGCCGACGTCGTGAACGTGTCCTCGATGTCGGGCCGACGTCGGGCGTCGGTGGCCCTCGGCATCTACGCCGCCTCGAAGCACGCCGTGCACGTCATCTCCGACAACCTGCGCGACGAGTTCGACGGTGCGGTGCGGGTCACGATCGTCTCGCCCGGATTCGTCGACACCCCCATCTTCGACGCCGTCGGCGGCGAGGCCGGCGAGACCTACCGGGCGAGCGTGAAGGAGAAGGGCCTCGACGCATTCGACGTCGCCGACCGCATCGTCGACGCCCTCGCGCAGCCCCCTGGTGTCAACCTCTTCGAGATCGCGATCATGTCGACCTCCCAGTGAACGTCGCCGCCGATCGTCAGTTCTTCACCCGTGCGTAACGACGAACGGCGAGCGGAGCGAAGATCGACACGATCACGATCGACCAGAGGATCGTGTACAGCACGGGGTTCTGGAGCGGCCACGCCTCGGGTTCGGGGGTGCCCGCCGGGATGTTGCCGAACAGCTCGCGAGCGGCCTGCGTGATCGCCGACACGGGGTTCCACTCCGCGAAGGTCTGGAGCGGCCCCGGCAGGTCCTCGGCCGGCACGAACGTGTTGGCGACGAACGTGAGCGGGAAGATCACCATGAACGCCGCGTTGTTGATCACCTCGGGGCTCGGGACGTAGAGCGCGATCAGCGCCATGATCCAGCTGATCGCGTATGCGAAGACGAGGAGCAGTGCGAACCCCGCGACGGCGTCCAGAACCGATCCGCGGATCCGCCAGCCGACCAGCAGCCCGGCGAGTGACATCACGACGATCGACACGACGTTGTAGACGACGTCGCTGATCGTGCGTCCGGCCAGGACGGCCGACCGAGACATCGGCAGCGAGCGGAACCGGTCGATGATGCCCTTCTGCATGTCTTCGGCGATCCCGGCGCCCGTGAAGGTGCCGCCGAACACGACCGTCTGAGCGAAGACGCCGGCGATGAGGAACTCGCGGTAGCTCGTGCCCTCGATCTCGATCGAGTTGCCGAACACGTACGCGAACAGCAGCACGAACATGATCGGCGAGAGCAGCACGAACACGAGCAGCTCGGGCACGCGGGTGATCTTGATGACGTTGCGGCGAGCGACGACGGCGATGTCGTTCGCCGTGGCGGCGAGAGACGTCATGAGGCGACCTCCTCGAGCGACGCGGACTCGTCACCGGACGTGTCGCGTCCGGTCAGCGTGAGGAAGACGTCGTCGAGCGTCGGCCGTCTCAGTCCGATGTCGCTGACATCGATCGACTCCTCGTCGAGGTCGGCGATCAGTCGGCCGAGCCGTTCGATCCCGCCGATGATCGGGGCGAGCACCGTGCGGGTCGACGGGCGGACCTCGACCTCGTCGACGCTGCCGGACGGAGTGTGCGCCGCGACGAGCCGACGGGCGGCCTCCACCTGGACGTCATCGCGCACGACGAGTTCCACACGCTCTCCCCCGAGGTCGGACTTGAGCTGATCGGCCGTGCCCTGGGCGATCGCCCGCCCGTGATCGATCACGACGATCTCGTCGGCGAGCTGGTCGGCCTCTTCGAGGTATTGGGTGGTGAGCAGGAGCGTCGTGCCATCGGCGACGAGCTCGCGGATCACGTCCCAGAGATCGAGCCGGCTTCGCGGGTCGAGACCGGTCGTCGGCTCGTCGAGGAACAGCACGGGCGGAGCGGCGACGAGCGCACCGGCGAGGTCGAGGCGTCGTCTCATGCCACCCGAGTAGCCCTTCACCTGGCGGTCACCGGCGTCGGAGAGCGAGAACCGCTGGAGCAGTTCGGCGGCCCGCTCGATCGCCCGACGGCGACCCAGCCGGTACAGCCGGCCGATCATCACGAGGTTCTCGCGTCCGGTCAGCACCTCGTCGACGGCCGCGTACTGGCCCGAGAGGCCGATGCGCCGTCGCACGAGGTCGGGATCGGCGAACACGTCGGCCCCGGCGACCGTTGCGCTGCCGGCGTCGGCGCGGAGCAGCGTGGTGAGGATCGAGACGGCCGTGGTCTTGCCGGCACCGTTCGGGCCGAGGAGGCCCAGCACGGTGCCCGTGGGCACCGTGAGATCGAGATCGTCGAGGGCGAGGACCTCGCCGAAGCGTTTGGTGAGGCCCCGAGCCTCGATGGCGGAACCGTCCGGGGGTGGAGTCATGACGTCGACGCTAGAGATCTCTGCGGACAGGATCTGTCCTCGTTGCGAGGAAAGATGGCGTCGTGACGATTCTCGGTCCGGACGACTCCGCCGATCCCGTCGGCCGCGTCCTCCAGCTCCTCGCGCTCCTCCAGACGGCCCGTCGACGGACGAGCGCTGAACTGGCCGACGAGCTCGGTGTCACCACGCGCACCGTGCGGCGAGACATCGATCGTCTCCGACTCCTGGGATATCCGGTCGATTCCGAGCCGGGGCGCGACGGCGGCTACCGACTCGGAGTGGGAGGTCATCTGCCGCCCCTCATGCTCGACGACGACGAGGCGGTCGCCATCGCCGTCGGCCTGTGGTCGGCCACCACCGCGCCGGTCAGCGGCATCGCGGACACGTCGGTGCGAGCGCTGTCGAAGCTCCAGGCGCTCCTCCCCGATCGTCTCCGACGCCGACTGTCGTCGCTGACGGACACCGTCTCGACGTACCGCTGGCACGACCACGAGTGCACCACCGACATCGACGTGCTGGCCGGGGTGGCTTCCGGGTGTCGCGATCGGGAGGAGATCCGCTTCCGGTACGTGGACAAGTCGGCCAACGCGTCGGATCGGCTCGTCGAGCCGCATCGCCTCGTGGCGATCGACGCGCGGTGGTACCTGCTCGCCTGGGACCTGCGGCGGTCCGATTGGCGCACCTTCCGCGTCGACCGGATCACCGATGTGCTGGCAACCGGCGCACGCTTCAGCCCACGGCCGGTCCCGGGCGGAGACCCGGCGGCCTACGTGGCGGGCCGGCTCGGCGCGGCGACCGAGTCGACGGCGACCGTGACCGTGTCGGTCTCGATCGAGGAGCTCCACGCGTGGGCGCCGTGGTACACCGACCGCGTCGCGGACTCCACGCCGACGTCGGTGACCCTCCACCTCACGTCGTCGGACCCGACCGTGATCGCGGCGCACATCGCCGAGTTGGCGACGGTCGCCGAGGTGGACCTCGATGAGGACGTCGACTCCGACGTGATCGAGATCGTCCGCCGATCGGCGGAACGTCTGGCGGCGATCTGAGCGTCGCTCAGTCGAGGGTCTCGCACCACTCCTTGTAGCGGTCTTCCTGACCGGTGACGGTGCGCATGTACGTCTCGGCGATCGCCATGGTCATCGGACCCGGGCACGGCAGCTCGCGGTCGTCGACCGAGTTGACCGAGCTCACCTCGGCGGCGGTGCCGCACACGAACGCCTCCTCGGCGACGTACAGGTCGGACCGGGCGATGTTGTCGACCGCCACCTCGAAGCCGAGGTCGCGGGCGATGGTCATGACCGTGCTCTGGGTGATGCCCTCGAGGGCACCCGCCGACAGCGGGGGCGTCAGGAGCTTGCCGTGGCGGGCGACGAAGATGTTCTCACCCGAGCACTCGGCGACGAGGCCGTTCGAGGCGAGCATGATCGCCTCGTCGTAGCCGGCCTTGAGCGCCTCGACCTTGGCGAGCGACGAGTTGACGTAGTTGCCGGTGGTCTTGGCGGCGGGCGGCATGATGTTGTGATCGTGGCGGGTCCACGACGAGATCTTCATCCGCACGCCCTTGGTGACCGCGTCGTCGCCGAGGTAGGCGCCCCACGGCCAACATGCGATCGACACGTCGACCGAGCACGGCAGCGTGTTGAGACCCATCTCGCCGAAGCCGAGGAACGCGATCGGGCGGATGTAACACGACGACAGGCCGGTGGCGGCGACGGTCTCCTTAGTGGCGGCGATGAGCTCCTCGGGCGTGTACGGGATCTCGTAGCCGAGGATCTTCGCCGAGTTGAAGAGCCGCTCGATGTGCTCGGTGAGCCGGAAGATCGCCGGGCCCTGATCGGTCTCGTAGGCCCGGATCCCCTCGAACACCCCGCTGCCGTAGTGGAGGCCGTGCGTGAGCACGTGGACCTGCGCCTGATCCCACGGGACCAGCTCGCCGTTCATCCAGATCTTCTCGGTGGGGGTGATGGGCATGGTGTCAGTGTCCCACGCGCGAGGCGATGGAGTCACCGACGGCGGTGGTGCTGCCGGTGACAGGATCCGCACACGCCGCACGGATGCGCTCGGCCGCGTCGCCCTCGCCCAGGAAGTCGAGCATCAGCGCTGCCGACAGGATCGCTGCGGTCGGATCGGCGGTGTTGGTGCCCACGATGTCGGGAGCCGACCCGTGGACCGGCTCGAACATCGACGGGCCGGTGCGGTCGGGGTTGAGGTTGGCGCTGCTCGCCAGTCCGATGCCGCCCGAGACGGCGCCGCCGAGGTCGGTGAGGATGTCGCCGAAGAGGTTGTCGGTGACGATCACGTCGTATCGGTGGGGATCTTGCACGAAGTAGATGCACGCCGCGTCGACGTGGTTGTAGGCGGTGCCGACGCTCGGATACTCGCTCGCGACCTCGTCGAACGTCCGCTGCCAGAGGCCACCCGCGAACGTGAGCACGTTCGTCTTGTGCACGAGCGTCAGATGCTTCGCCGGACGGCTCGCCGCGAGCTCGAACGCGTACCGGACGCATCGCTCGACGCCCTTTCGAGTGTTGACCGATCCCTGCGTGGCCACTTCGTGCGGGGTGCCGGCGCGGAGCACGCCACCCTCTCCGACGTACGGGCCCTCGGTGTTCTCGCGGATCACCACGAAGTCGTGCGGCTCGGTTCCGCCCGGCGCCGTGCCGACGAACGGCCGTTGGTTGACGTAGAGGTCGAGGTCGAACCGCATCTTGAGCAGCAGCCCTCGCTCGATCACCCCGGGCGGCACGTCCGGCGTACCGACGGCCCCCAGGAGGATCGCATCGAACGCCCGGAGTTCGTCGAGCGTCTCGTCGGAGAGGATCTCGCCGTCGCGCAGGTAGCGCGCTCCCCCGAGGTCGAAATCGGTCGTGTCGAGCTCGACACCCGCGGCCGTGACCACCTTGACCGCCTCGGCGATCACCTCCGGCCCGATCCCGTCGCCGCCGACCACTGCAATCCGATGCGCCATACGGCCGGCGATCCTACGACGCAGCGACGTTCACCTCCCGCCGCGCTGCGTCGTTCTCGTGAGCTCTGACGACCCCGGCCGTCGTCGATCCTCACGAGAACGCGGACGATCTGTCAGGGCGCCGTCGATACCCTCGGCTCCGTGCGGGACCGTCGGACCAGAACGGGTTCGACCGCCGCCGCGGTCGTCGTCTGCCTCCTCGCATCGGCCGGATGCGCGGGCAGCGACCCCGACGACGCCGAGGCGAGGTCGACGAGTTCGATCGCCACCACCGAGGCCATCGGCACGAGCGCTCCGGGCACCACGACCGACGGCACAGCTCCGCCCGACCTCCCGACCACGACCGTGCCGCCGACCGAGATCGACCTCACCTCGGTGCCGGGGACCCCGGTGACCGACATGGTCGACATCGCGATCGACGACTGGGTGGTGCCGACGTGGCTGCCCGAGGGCATCGTCCCGCTCACTGCGTTCCTGTCCGGCACCGACTTCGGACGGATCATATTGCTCGGCCCGTACGACGGGTTCGATCCGACGCTGCGGATCTGGCTCGACGGCGACACCGACTCGACGCCCGAACCGAACACCGAGATCGACGGATTCCCGTGGTACGTGAACGTCGACCGAGAGTTCGCGTACGCGTTCCGCCACCTGCAGGCCATCACGGTCTACGTCCAGGGCGAGTCCCTCGGCCCCGACGACCTGAGTCGGCTCATCGACGGGCTCGTCGTCGTCTCGCCGGCCGACCTCCCGATCGAGGTCGCCGGGTCGCAGGCGACCCACCACGCGGTGTTCGAGAGCGGTGACGTGTCCCTGTCGGTCGCCGGCGGCACGAACGGCTGGTACTCGACGTCGTTGACGACCCCGAGCTCGCGAGGCGGTACCGGCGCTCCCGGTCGCTTCTTACCGTGGAACGTCGTCCAGGTCGCCCGAGCAGGAGGGGGCTCGGGCGACGACCGGGAGTTCGCGACCGAAGCGACCGGGTTCGCCCGCG
>JBCDAK010000029.1:0-31819 GCA_039185545.1 Actinomycetota bacterium | reverse complement strand
CCTGGCGTTCTCGCGGGAGTGCATCACGGAACGCGACCCGCCAGGCGACGAACCCCGCGAGCAGACCGAAGGTGATGACGAACGCCCAGTAGAAGACCACCGGCGTCCACCCGGCCACGAGCGGCGCCACCACCAGCGGCGCGACCATGGCACCCGACCCGTTGATGCGCACCAGCGACGCCGACGCGCCGACCACCTTCTCGTGGGGCACCCAGTCGTGCGCGTACGAGACGACGATCGAGTACAGCGGGAAGAGCGTGGCGCCGATGGCGAACATGACGATCGGCGCCACGGGACCGGTCGTGTTCCAGATCGCGCCCGTGATCGACACCGCCAACGCCGCGCTCGCCACGGCCAGGATGACCGCCCGGCGCGAGAAGCGATCGGACACGCGGCCGAGGGGGAGTTGGAACAGCACCGCACCGATGGTGGGAGCGACCAGGAAGACGGCGGTGCGATCGATCGAGAGTCCGGCGTTGGCGGCGTACACCGCGCCGACGCCGAACACCAGCCCGGCGCCCGCACCCGTCACGAACGAACCCACGACGGCGGTGGGCACCACGCGGGCCAGCTCGACGACGCCCATCGGTGCGGGCAGTGACACGTTCGGCGCCCGGGTGGTGGCGCCGAGGGTCACCGGGACGAGCGACATCGAGACCAGCACCGACGAGAGCACGAAGAGCCGGAACGTCGACGGGTCGGCGAGCGAGATCAGGAACTGCCCGGCGCCCAGACCACCCATCGACACGACCATGTAGGTCGCCATGGTGCGACCGCGTGTGGCCGGTGTCGCGACCTCACCGAGCCACGACTCGATGACGATGTACAACCCGGCCATGCAGAACCCGAACACGAAGCGCATCGAGATCCACGTGATCGCCGACACCGACACCGAGTGCACGAGCACCGCGGTGGACGCCGTCGACGCGAGACCCGCGAAGACCCGGATGTGACCGACCGCCGGGATCATCCGCACGACCGCCGCCGAGGCGAGCAGGAAGCCGGCGAAGTAGCCGGCGACGATCAGACCGGTGACGATGCTGCTGAAGCCCTCGGAGCTCGTGCGCACACCGATCACGGCTCCGTTCAGGCCGTTGCCGACCATGAGGAGCCCGAGCCCCAGGAAGAGCGCCCAGGTCCCGAACGGCATGGCCCGACCGGACGGCGAGGGCGACAGCTCGGGGCCGGAGCCCGCTCCGCTCGGCTCGTCGGGACGAACGTCTGCGGCATCCATGGGGGCGGTCACGAACGGCGTCGAGGGACCAGTCGGGCGCGCACGCGGCGCAACACGCTGGGTGAGGCGGGCTCGTCGACCGGTGGCAGATCGGACATCCGTTCGACCGCCCACGGGCGGTCGAACCCGTCGTCGGTTCCGATGGTCGGTCCGATGATGTCGACGGGGCGCAGCGATCCGGCGAGACCGGCCGCACCCGCCGCCGCTCCGAGACTGGCCGCCTGCCGGACCGCCGACCGCACGTCGCTGTCGGGCATCGGCGGGTATGCGAGCCCGGCGACCTGCAGGATCGCCCGCTCCTCGGACAGGCCCGACAGGCCGGAGTGCACGTCGTCGTCCGACTCGGCCGCCGTCGGATCGGGAAGCGTCCGATCACGCGACCGCGGAACGGTGCGGTCCGCCGGCGAGGCCGGTGCGGCCGTGGCCACACTGGTCGCCCCGTCGGCCACGGCGACGGCGTCGTCCTCGAGCGCGATCCCGGCTCCACCCGACACGGTGCGCAACGCGGCCTGCGCCTCGGCGGCCGTGTCGACCCGCTGGAGCTGTTCGCCGAGCGCCGGCTCGCTCAGGAAGTCGTCGAACCACGCGAGCGGAACGGTGACGTCGCTCACTTCGAGACCGGGTGCCGACGCGAGTCCGGGTGCGTGACCGTCGGCGACGACCGGCAGCCCACCGGACACGACCACACGGAAGGTTTCGGCCTGAGCGGCAGCGCGCCGAGCGAAGCTGGCCGCCGGCGGCAGGACGCGGGCGACCGCCATGGGAGACGGCTCGACGGAGACGTCGACGAAGCCGGCGCGTTCGGCGAGGTCCTCGAGGCGACGGACGGCGACGGCGTCCCAGCGGATGAGGAACAGCCAGCGACGTGGGCCGTCGTCCTGCAGCATCGTGGAGTTGATCGCGTGCAGTCGGTCGAGCTTCGACCGCAGTTCGTTGAGCTCGGGGCCAGAGCGCCCGGTCACGTCGATGCGCTGCATGATCGACGCCGACGGGAACGTCGCGATGCGGGTCGGTGAGCGGGGTTCGCCGAGTTCGGCACGAAGCAGCACGAACGCGTCGCGTGCCGCAGCGTCGTCGTAGGCGGGGAACGACAGCTCGGCGGCCGCCACCGCGCGACCCGGATGCTGGTGGTCGAGGCGGACCCCTCGCACCAGCGACTCGGTCACCTCGATGCCGACACCGTCGCCGCGCACCGCGCTCACGGACGACCACCCCCGCGCGCCGGGCCCAGGTCGGCCCCCAGCAGGTCGTGCACGGCACGCTCCGGTGACCGCGGGGCGGTGGCGAGTTGGACCAGCTGACCCTCGTCGACCGACCAGCAGCGACCCGCCTGACCGGTGGCGTCGAACCCGCGCGGCGCGCCGAGCTCGGCGGACTCGCTCGGGTCCTGGAGCTCGCCGATGAGGCGGTCCCCCGGCGAGTAGCGCAGCGGACCCAGATCGTTCGCGCGCGACGTGATGACGACGAGACGGATGCCGACCTCGGGCCCGTCGACCGCGAGCGCACCGAGCCGCGCCATGACCCCCTCCTCCGAGGTCGGCGGAACGCTGCCGTCGCTGGAGTCGTGATGGGTGGGCAGCCAACGTCGAAGGCGACCGAGGTCGCCGACGAGGAGCAGGATCGTCGGATCGCCCCGGTGGCGTCCGTCGCGACGGCGGCGGGCGGCGATCGCCTCGATCTCGCTCACGACCCGATCGGTCTCGATCGGATCGTCGGTCGACGTGACCGAGGCGGCGTGCGGGAGCTGTTCGAGGGCTCGGCGCCGCTGGGGCAGCGGCTCGATCGCGTAGACCGACAGCTCGGCCGGGTCGACGCGGGCGGCGACGCCGACCGTGACGACGTCGACCAGTGCCGTCACGCCCGATCGGGGCGACCCGACGGCGATGAGTGTCTCACCCTTCTCGGGGTCCCACCAGTACGGGGTGTGCTCGGCCGCCGCGGGTCGATCGACGAGGCCGAGCGGCACGCCGTCGCCACCGAACCTGTCGAGCATCCGCCGCAGCGGAGTCGAGTGCGGGAGCACCGGCGGGACGAGGGGACCGGGTTGGTCCCGACCGGGCGATGAACGATCGGCGACAAGGTCGGCGACGTCGATGACGACGGAGTCCTCGTCGGGCGCTCCGGCGGGTTCGCGTCGGACGAGACGACGTTCGAGCGGTGTCATCGGTCGGCCGAGCACCACCGGCCGGATCCGGAGGGTGCCGCTGCGCGCGCCGCTCAGCCCGGCCGCACGAACGACGGGCACGAACCGATCGGTGTGGCCACCGACCGCGATGGTGGACCGACCGGTGCCGGGGGCGAGCTCGATGACGGCGTCGAAGTCGTGACCGGTCGCCCGCGCGACGACCTCGATCGGCTCTCCGCCGACCGCGAGCACGTGCACGCGCTCGAGCTCGGCGGCGAGATCAAGCATGGCGCGGAGGAAGTCGTACCGGCCGTCGGCGTCGGGTGACTGGAATGCCGTCTCGCGGTCGTCGATCCGGTCCTGACCGGCCTCGACCACGACGAGCACCTGGAGTGATCGGTGTTCGTCGATCACCCGGCGGATGCGGTGGCTGACGCGTCGGACGTCGTCGTCGCCGCCGGCCACGACGATGCCGGCGACCTGGGGCAACTCGTCGAACCAGGCGGGAGTCCGACGCCCGACGCTGAGGATGGCGAGTCCGTCGACGTCGCGACGCATGCACGCGCCGAGCACGATCGAGGCGAGTACGTCGCTGCGACGTTCGACGTCGAGCCCACCGAGGAAGGTGGAACGAACCCCGGACAGGTCGAGGACCGCCGCATCGCTCGACCCGGCGTCGAGCCGCTCGGATCGCGGCGCACCGCCGTCACCCGGTCGGGCACGCGGAACGGCGCCGGGTGGCTCCCGATCGGGCGTGCGGCCGCCGGACGCCGCGCCGTCGCGTGGCGGCGGGAACTCGGGCGGCAACGGAGTGTCCTCGGCGAGGCGGCCGATCACGACCCGCAGGCTGTCGTCGACGGCCGCGTCGGGGTCGACCCAACGGGGTGGTTCGAGCTCGTCGGCGAGATGGAGCACATCGGCGAGCGTCGGCGCGTGTTCGAACCGCGTGTCATCAGGGGGTCGTTCGTCGGCGAGATCGTCGAGCGGGGCGATGCCGCGTGCGATCCGCACCGCCACGTCGTCCTCGACGAGCGCCGGGCGGATCAGCTCGGAGACCGAGTCGACGGCGCCGCCACGCTCGTGGAGGCGGGCCAGCGAGCCGACCATCACGGGGCTGGGGCCGTACTCGACGGACGCCAGCCCCTCGGCCGCCGTCACCTCCTCGATGACCGCACTGCAGGATCCGGGGGTGTCGGACATGGCCGAACACAAGACGAGGATGCGGAGCCCCGGAGGTGGATCGACCAACAGCGATCGAACCGGCGACTCACGCGTGCTCCACAGATCGCGGTCGTCGAGGACGAGCAGAGTGAAGCGGCTGCCACGCTCGGATCTGGCCCGCTGGTACCTCAGGTCGGCGGTCGCACTGAGGAGGCGGTCGGCCCAGTCCGCGAGCAAGCCGCGGGAGGAATACACCGCGGTGCCCGCCCCCGGCTCACCGGTGCGCGCGTGCGGCAGCCACTTGGCCCAGTCCCAGTGGGCGAGGCGCGCACTCGACGACGCGATCGCGATGTCGAGGTCGGCGGGTCCGGCCGAGGTGGCGGCCATGACGAGCAGGCCCCGCGCCATCGCAGCGGTGAACTCGTCGGAGCCGACCACGGCGAGACCGGAGTGGAGGACCATGTCGACCGACTCGAGGGTCTCGCCGTCGGGACCGAAGCCGATCGGGATCGGCAACGATCCCTCGAGGGTCGGCCGCTTGGTCCACAGCCCGTCGAGCCGACCTCGTGCGAGCGCCGTGGCGTCGGCGACCAGGCGCTCGTAGGTGGGACGCACCGAAGACCGGTGGAACGGGATGCGGCCGCGGTGGTCGGGACGGGCGCGGGGTCGTGCCATGCCCTCACTCGGCGGCCGGAGGTCGAACAGCCGCCCCGCGACGCTGAGACGTCCGGTCGTCCATTCCTGGTCGGCGACGAGCGAACGACCCGCGAGCATCGGCGAGAGGATCCCCTTCGAGCTCCCCGACCGCGGTCCGGGCCGCACCGTGGCCGAGCCGTCGGCGTCGACGACCACCTCGAACGCGGGTTGTTCGACGGGGTTCTCCCCGAGCTCCCCGGCGACCAGGCGCCGGCCGGGACCCACTCGATATCGACCCGGACCCAGCCGGAGCTGTCGGCCCGCGCCGCGTCCGGTGAGCTGGGTCAACTCGAGGATGACCTGCGACGGCGGCGTCGACTCCGCGCCGTCTGCGGGTTCGTCGGCGCCGTCGCCCACGGATCCCGCCGGCTGCGTGGCGGCCGGCGGCGGAGCGGGCGCAGGCGAGCCCGGCGGTGGCAAGGCAGCACCACCGACGGTGACCGGCCGTCCCCGTCCGGGACGAGCGGCCCCGGCGTCGATGACCGATCCGATGTGGAGGTCGAGGTCGACGAGGCGGGTCGACGTGATCACCGCTCGACCGTCGACATGAGCTGCAGGTGGAGGTGCCTGTCCCGTGACCTGACCGATCAGTTGGGCCAGGTCGGTGGACGGCGGGGCGTCGAGCACGACGACGTCGGCATCGCCGTGTGGCGTTCGGATCACCACCTCCATCGTGCTCGCCTCCGCGCCGCGACCAGGGACATCGGCGCCGAGACTACGAGCACTGACGAGGTCGCGGGACGATTCGCCTCGTGCGGATCTGTGCAGAAATTCTTCAAGTCCCGGTCGTTCGCGACCGATGTGCGGGCGTGGAGGGGTGTGCGTTCGTGCTCGATCTCGTGCCTGCTCCCGCGCGCGGCCCGGTCGAGGCCGCCGCGAGGCTCCTGCAGACACCCTCCGTGTTCGGCGAGCGCGCTGAGCACGTCGAAGTCACCCACGACGCCAATAGATTCGTGTGGTGATGGGTCCGTCGCGCGCGCTCACGGTCACGTGGCGCCAGGTCATCGCCTGGCTGGCAGCGGTCGTTCTCGCGCTCGTCGCCCTCGTCGTCGTGCTCCGGTCCGACGGGTTGCCCGCCACCGATGCGGCCGCATCACGGGCGACGCGCTGGTTCGTCCACCAGCCGTCCGGGCGGGCCGTGCTGGTCGACGGCTTCGGCGGTCGCGCGCTCGCGAGCCTTCCCGGTGGCGTCGCGGGCGAAGACCTCATCGTCGCCGAGAGCGGGAACCAGGTCTTCCTCCTGAACGACACGTCGGGCAACCTGCGGGCGATCGACACCGCCGAACTCCGGCTCGGTCCCGAGAACGGCGTGTCCGCTCTCGGGTCGGGACGTGCGGTCGCTCAGCTCGGCCCGTCGGGACTCGTCGTCGCCGACACGATCGACGGTGACGCCACCTTCCTGCCGACCGGAACCGACCCGGTCCCGTTCGACTTCACCGGCGACGTGATCACCTCGCCCGGCACCGACCCCGACGAGGGTCTCGCCGTGGCGCCGGACGGCACGATCTGGACCATCTCCGAGGGCGACCTGCACCGCAACACCACGGCCGGCACGATCGTCCGCGAACTCGACTTCGGTGATGCGGTGGTGTCGTTGGTCGGCAATCGGCCGTTCCTGGTCGATCGCACGAACCGTCGAGCGATGCTCGGCGAAGGTCAGTGGGTCGACATCCCCGCCGACATCGACGGGAGCGAGTTCGTCATCCAGCGTCCGGGTCCGCGATACGAGTGCGGATGGGTCGCCGCCGGCGACGACCTGTGGTGCATCGACGAGAACGAGATCGTCGAGACCAGCTCGATCGAGGGCCTCGGTGCATCGGGTGGCGACCAGCTCGCGATCGCCGGCGACGCCGCCGCGCTCGTGCGCCGCTTCCCGACCTCTCTGACCCACTTCGACTGGCGGACCGACTCGATCATCGACCGCGACACCATCACGGTCGACGCCGACGCCCGGCTCGCCGTCACCTCCACGGTCGACGTCATCTGGATCGATGACGTCGCCGGCGACACCGTCTGGACCGTGCACCCGTGGGGCATGGAGGCCATCGACAAGGCCGACGAGGCCGTGTTGGTGCTCGGCGAGGACGGCGCGATCGTCGACGAAGGCGTCTCCGACGACGGCGATCGCCTCGGGACCCAGGAGGGCGCCGTCGAGGAGGAGCAGGAGCGAGAGGATCCGCGGCCCGATGTCGACGATCCCCCGGTGGCCGTGCCCGACACGGTCACCGCACGCGCCGGCAGTTCGGTCCCGATCGCGGTCACCGCCAACGACTACGACCCCGACGGCGAAGCCATCGCCGTCATCGACGTCGACCAGCCCGGTCACGGCTCCGTCGAGATCGGCACGGCGTCATCGGTCGTCTACAACCCCGAAGCGGGCTACGTCGGCTTCGACGAGTTCGAGTACACGATCACCGACGGCGACGACACCGCCAGCGCATTGGTCACCGTCGAACTCCTGCCGGCCGACGCGACCAATCAGCCGCCGGTCGGCGCCCCCGACTTCGCTCGGACCGGTGTCGACCGACCCGTGATCGTCGAAGTGCTCCTCAACGACATCGACCCCGAACGCGACCCGATCCGCATCGGTTCGGTGGCGGCACCTCAGGACGCGACCGTCACCGTGCTCGAGGAGGGTCCGTCGGGAGTTCCGGCACTCCGATTCGAACCGCCCGAAGGCCGCGACGGCGAGATCAACTTCACGTACCGGCCGGTCGACTCGTTCGGCGCCGAGGGCGAGGACGTCGAGGTCACGGTCGAGGTCGCCGCGTTCGACGCAGAGAACCAGCCGCCGACCACACGACCCGACGCACTCCGCGTGCGCCGCAACGTGCGCACCGCGCTCCCGGTGCTCAACAACGACGACGACCCCGACGGCGACCCGCTGTTCCTGTCCGTCGTTCAACCGCTCCCACCCGCCCTCGACGTGACGCGAGACGGCAACCGACTCCAGATCACCGCCCTCGCGGGGAGCGCCGACGCGATCCCGTTCCAGTACCAGGTCGACGACAACAACGGTCACGTCGTCCGAGGGCAGGTCCTGGTGGTCGTGATCGACGACGAGGACCCGAACAGCCCGCCGATCGTCAACGCCGACAACGAGACCGTGGTGGCCGGCGAGACGATCCTGATCAACGCGTTGACCAACGACTCCGACCCCGATGGCGACCCGCTCAGCATCATCGAGGTCACCCAGCCCGACGAGCGCCGCGGCACCGCGCGCATCGTCGACAACCAGGTCGAGTTCGCAGCCGCGCCGCTCGACGAGGGCGACGAAGAAGACGCCATCGCACGGTTCACGTACACGGTCGACGACGGGTTCGGTCACCAGGTCACCGGCGAGATCTCCATCACGATCCTGCCCGAGCCGCTCCGCTCTCCACCGACCGCACAGGACGACTTCGTCACCACCACGGTCGACCAACCGGTCCTCGCCGACGTGCTCGAGAACGACAACGACCCGTCGGGCGGACGGCCGCTGCTCACCGGCACACCCAGTTGCCTGGCCGGCGGCACCGGCACGATCACCACCGACAACCGGATCCGGTATCAGCCGCCGCTGGGACGCATCGGCAACTTCACCTGCCTGTACGAGGTGGTCAACCGCAACGGCGACGGGCGAGCCAGCGCCACCCTCACCATCACGGTCGAGGAGCCGCCCGACACCAATCTCCCGCCGATCGTCGAGAACGACTTCGAGACCGTCGAGGTCGGCGAGTCGATCACGGTCAACGTGACCCAGAACGACGTCGACCCCGACTCCGACTTCGGCGTCACGGTCACGTCGGTCACCCAGCCGAGGCGTGGTATCGCCACCCGCGAGGGCAACTTCATCCGATTCTCGGGCAGCGACGAGATCGGCGTCGTGTCGATCCCGTACGTGGTCCAGGACATCGAAGGCGCAGAGGCGTCCGGCTTCCTGTCGATCACGATCATCGAACCCGAACCGCTTCCGCCGAACGCCCAGGACGACATCCAGACGATGCTCGCCGGCTCCGCTCCTCCGCCGTTCCCGGTGCTCGACAACGACACCGATCCCGACACCCCTGACGGTGATCTGTTCATCTCCGCGGTCGGGTCCGTGCAAGGCCCCGGGTTCGCCAGTGTGCAGGGTGACGTCATCACGATCGTGCCCGACGACCCCAACGAGGTCGGCACCCTCCGCGTCCAGTACACGGTGTCCGACCCCGACGGCAACACCGACGCCGCCATCGTGACGCTCCTGATCGACGCGCCGCCGAACCGGGCTCCCGTCGCCGGCGACGACTCGGTCACCATCGCGAACGGGAGCTCCGAGCGCATCGAGGTGCTCCTCAACGACAACGACCCCGACGGCGACGCGCTCACGATGTCGATCGTCAGCGGCGCCTCGACCTCGGTCGGCTCGGCATCGGTGACCGACTCGGCCATCACCTTCTCGTCGAATCCGGGCGCCTCGGGCACGGCCGAGATCACGTACTCGATCTCCGACGGCGAGTTCTCCGACAGCGCCGTGCTCCGCGTGACCGTCGCGAGCTGCCAGCAGTCGTCGCCCGGCGCACCCGACGACTTCCTCCGGGTCGGCTATCTGCAGCCGGCCACGATCGACCTCAACAACTACGCCACCAACGGGTCGCTCACCATCGACTCGGCGCCCCCGACCTACGTGAACGGCGTCTACACCCCGCCCGCCGGATTCAACGGCAACGCGGTCATCCAGTACACGGTCACCAACGAGTGCGGCGAGCGGGCGACGGGCACGATCACGATCGACGTCAACCAGGCTCCGGTCGCCACGCCGGTCAACGTCTCGGTCCCCCGCGGTCAGACGAAGAACGTGGCGCGGAGTGAGCTCGTCACCGACACCGACCTGACCCCGCCCGCGCTCAGCATCGATGCGGCACCGGCCTGGGCGTCGATCGTCGACAACGCGCTCCTGCTGGCACCGTCGGTCGACGTCGCCGTCGGCCCGACCATCATGGTCCTGCGGGCACGTGACCCCGGCGGCCTTGAGACCACCATCGAGGTCACCGTCGACGTCGCCAACAACAAGCCGATCGCGAACGGCGACACCGTCGCAGTGGCCGGCGGTGCGGCCGAGTTCGATCTCGTCGCCAACGACAGCGACCCCGATGGCGTGAACTCCGAGCTGAAACTGGCGCAGGTGCCCGGCGACCTCACGTTCGCCAACGGAGAGGTCGGCTCCATCGAGGTGCTGGGTGACGGTCGACGTGTCCTGATCGATCCGAAGGCCGGAGAGGGCCAGGCCAACTTCGCGTACACGATCCAGGACGCCGACGGAGGCCAGTCCGCCCCGGCGACCGTCACCGTCGCCGGGCCTGCGGCGAACGAGCCGCCCACCGCCGGCGATCAGACCGAGGACGTCATCGACGAGGGTCCGTACACGTTCACCGTCCGGGTCAGCGACCCCGACGGCGACTCGACGCGGGCGGTCATCTTCGACGTCAGCGATCCGTCGGGCATCGTGGTCGACTGGGAGGGCCTCGAGATCACGATCCAGGTCGATGGACCTGGCACCTACACCATCGACTACCGGGTGCGCGACGTCGGCGGTGCGATCTCGGGCTGGGGCACCATCACGGTCAACGTGGTCCCACCGACGACCACCACGACCACGACCCTTCCCCCGACGACCGACCCGCCACCCACCGATCCACCGGTCACCGACCCACCGCCGACCGATCCACCCGTGACCGATCCGCCGCCCACCGATCCGCCCGTGACCGATCCGCCGGTCACCGACCCACCCGACTCGAGCGCAGGCCAGACGACCACCACCACGGTGGCGACGACGACCGCCACCACCACGGCCGTCGAGACCGCGGCGAACCCGCCGCCCGGCGAGAGCTGAGGCACGGTCGAACGGACCGCACCGGATGGTCCGACGGATCTGATCCGAGCTCGGGTCGGCGCGGTGAGGCTCCGCAGCGTCAGACCGGCGAGCGGGTCGAGCGACGCAGGCTGCGGGTGCTCAGCCGCCACCGGAGCTGTTGCCACCGGGTGCGATTGGAGGCGATCGATTCCTCGATGCCGTCGAGACACATCTCGGCGTCCTCGGCGAGGAGGTCGGCGCGCGTGGGACGGCCAAAGGTGGCCGCGCTGGCCAGCGTCGACAGTCGCCGCAGCTCGCGATCGGCGGTGGGCGCCACGGTCGACCCGGCCTCGGCGATGTCGTTGTTCGTGTCGGACGGGCGGATCGCCACCCCGGCGTCGACCAGACGGTTGGTGGCGAGCGCCCACGCACCGGTGATCTTCTCCGGCGGCGCACCTGCCAGCCGGCGCGTGCGCTGACGCCGCTTCGTGACCAGGATGATCAGCACGGCGAGGAGGATCGGGATCAGCAGCACGCCCACCACGGCCGCGAGCCGAACCACGAACTGGATCACGTCGGGAAGACCGGCGGAATCGGCCGAACCGTCGTCCCGTTCGGTCACGACCGGTTCGTCGGTCTCCTCGGGCGGCTCGGCGATCGGAGGCTGTGGCGCAGCGGGCGCCTGCGTCTGGGGCTCGGGCGGCTCCTCGTTGATGTTCACCGACTCGTTGGGTGGGACCGGGTCGAATGCGACCCACTGCTCGCCGATCCGCACCTCGGGCCACAGCGTGGCGTTCTCGGAGGTCAGCTCGAACGCGAACCCCGAGTCGGTGCGATCGACGTCGGCGACCGTGACCTCGAAGCCGGTGGCCACACGGGCATCGGCGCCGAGAGCACGCGCCAGCAGCACGAAGCCTGTCACGAACTGCTCCTGGTTCCCACGTTCGGTGTCGCGGAGGAAGCGGTCGACGAGCGCCCGGGCGACGCCACCGCCCGCCGCGTCCTGGTCGAGTTCGTACTCCTCGGAGAGAACCCGTTCGATCACCTGGAGCTGCTCGATCACCGACAGGTCGTCGGACGCAGAACCCTCGGCGCCGTCGGCGACGAGCTGCTGTGCGAAGTCGACGAGGCCCGACACCGACTCGTCGATCTCGCGGGACCCGACCTGCCCGACCGGGATCGAGTCGGCCTGCGGGTCGATCCCCGTAACGATGTCGACGACCTGCTCGGGGTCGGGTCGTTCGACCAGCCGGACGAGCGAGCGCTCGAGATCGGTCTCGATCTCCGCGTCGACGATGACCGCCTGGCCCGGGAGCGGGACGAGCTGGAGATCGTCATCGAGGAAGCGCACCGACGCACTGAGCTCGCCGTCGACCTCGGCGCCGAGCCGCCGCCCGATCGGCCGCAGGGTCAGGTTGGGAGACCAACGTCGGCCGTCGTAGTCGGACAGTGCCGCCGTCCGCCAGCGCCGAGGGACGGTGTCGACCCCGGCGACCGAGATCTCGTGGAGCACGATCGGCTCCTCGAGTTGCTGGAGGGCCACGGTGGCCTCGATCGGATCGAGCAGGGTGGCCGATCGATCGGCCGGGTCGTTGCGCCGGGGATCGGCCCGATCGGAGAACGCCACGGCGGTTCCCGCCGCACCACCCACCACGAGCGTCGCGGCGATCATGAGCGGCACCCATCGTTCCCCGCGGATCAGTGCGACCCGGTCGGCCAGCGGCGTTCCGGCCCTCAGCAGGGCGAGCGCCAGCCCGAGCGCCACGAGTGCGATCGTGGCGGCGAGGTGCACGTCGGACGGTGCGCTCGCCGCGATCACGAGCACGAACGCCACGAAGATCGGGAGGAGGGGGACGAGGTGGAACCGCGGCCTCGTCGCCAGCGCCGCAGCGAGTGCGACCAGCGACGTGAGGCCGGCTTCGACCGTTCCGATGAGATCGGCCCGACGTGGACTCGGCCAGTCGGTGGACAACAGACGCTGGGGACCCGACGTGAACGACGCGACGATGTCGTCGAACCCACCGCCCGCGGCCAGCACGGCGACGGCGACGCCGAGGACGACCGCGGCGAGCGCCGCACCGAACTGCCAGAACCACTTCCGCTCGATCGTGATGGCGATGCCGGCCGCGGCGAGCATCGGTCCGACGAGCAGGCTGAAGCGGATCTGGTCGAAGATCTCGCCGGCGGCGAGCGCAACCACCACGCCCATCGCTCCGATGACGGCGACGCGCGCCTGCGCCAGACGCGTCACGTCCAGGTCCTCCAACGCTGGACGAAGTCGGGGGCGTCGGCGGCCGCGACGGCGATTCCGGTTCCGAGTTCGGCGCCGTCGCCGACCCGGACGGTGACCATCTGCTCGGCTGCGGCCAGCCGCGACGACGGACCCGTGACGCCCGTGACCATGACGACGGCGGAATTGTCGAACCCGTGCTCGAACAGGTTCGGGAGCGGGATCACCGTGCCCTCCTCCGAGCGCTGCACCGGCGTGAGGAGATCGAGGACGTCGGTCTCCTCCTTCAAGGGGATCGGAATCCCGGGGTGGCGACGGTCGGTCGTGCGCACGACCACGTCGAGGTCGAGGCGCAGTGAGTGGACCGCGATCGTGGCGGCCACGTCGACCGCCTCCTCGAAGTCGTCCTCGCTGACGGCGTCGGGCGACGTGTCGAGGACCACGGTGAACTCGGGGCGGCGCACCTCGACGTGTTCTCGCACCATCAGGATCCCGGCGCGTGCCGTGGTCGGCCAGTGGATGAGGCGGGGATCGTCGCCCGGGACGTACTCGCGCATCGACACGAAGCCTGACAGCGGGTCGCTGGCCGCGCGGCGCAGGACCGATTCGTTCTCGACGATCCTCATCGACCCCTGGGGCCCGACGAGGTCGTACACCTTGGGATGGACCGTGACCGAGATCGGTTCCTGCTCGTCGCGCTCATCACGCCACCGGCCGACCGCGAGGTGGAGCGGATCGACCCGCTCGATGTCGAGCGGTCCGAGCGGGAACACCCCTCGCCGGCGGGTACCGATCGCTCCGGTCACGTCGACGACGCGCTGCGGCGGGACCGGTTCGATGGCGACGGCGTTGTCGATCCCATCGCAGGTGTCGATCAACGTGGCGTTGGCCGACCGCTGGGACGTGTCGTTCCGGACGCGATAGTGGATCCGGACCGCATCACCGCGGGGAACGCGCAGCGTGCCGACCCGACGGGTGACCTTCGCGCGCAGCGGTCGACGTGCGTTCCAGACGGCCGCCATGACGGCGACCGCCAACACCGCCGCGACTGCGATGAGCTCGACGTACCCCCACAGGAGACCGAGGCCGAGGGCGACGACGGCACCGACCAGCGCCCCGAGACCCGAGCGGGTGAGCACCTCAGGCTCCGCTGGTTCGCGGCACCGGCACGGAGTCGGTGATGTCGGCGAGCAGCGAGTCGACGCTGTGCCCTCGAAGCTCGGCCTCGGCGGTGAGCGCGATGCGATGCCCGAAGACCGGTCCGACCAGATCCTTGATGTCGTCGGGTGTCACGAAGTCGCGGTCGTCGGTGGCGGCGTACGCGCGAGCGACGCGCAACAGCGAGAGCGTTCCTCGGGTGGAGACACCGAGTCGCAGATCGGGGTGCTGGCGGGTGGCGGTGGCCAGCCGGACGATGTAGTCGTGCACCATCCGGGCGACCGGGATGGCGTCGATCTCGCCGATCACCTTGTCGAGCTCGTCGGTGTCGGTGACCGGTTCGAGTTCGTCGTCTCGCTGGCTGCGCTCGAACCGCTCGAGGATGGCGACCTCGGTGTCGAGGTCGGCGTAGCCGAGGCTGAGCCGCATCGAGAAGCGGTCGAGCTGGACGTCGGGCAGCGGGAACGTGCCCTGGAAGTCGCGCGGGTTCTGCGTGGCGATGACGAAGAACGGGCGGGGCACCAGGCGGGTCGTGCCGTCGGACGTGACCTGGCGTTCCTCCATCACCTCGAGGAGCGCCGACTGGGTCTTCGGGCTGCCTCGGTTGATCTCGTCGCCGATGAGCACGTTCGTGAAGACCGGCCCCTCGCGGAACGAGAAGACCCCGGCGCGCTGGTCGTACACCATGACGCCGGTGATGTCGGCCGGGAGCAGGTCGGGTGTGAACTGCACGCGCTTCCAGGTTCCGGCGATCGAGTTCGAGATGGCCTTCGCCAGGCTGGTCTTCCCGGTTCCGGGCACGTCGTCGAGCAACAGGTGACCCTCGGTGAGGAGGCAGCACAAGGCGAATCGAATGCGATCGCGCTTGCCGCGCACCACCGTGTCGATGTTGTCGATCAGCGCGTTGATGACGACGGAGGTGTTCCCGGCCACGCGGGGAGTGTAATTCCGTGACCACCCTGAGAGGTGGTCTCCAGCTCTGGGTGACGTTCAGTCCCAGTCGAGACGCATCGCCTCGGCGGCGTCGCGGAGGGCCGCCGCGAGCTCTCGCTGGCGCGGGATCGGGAACTCGACGCGTTCGAGTCGGGGGATGTCGGGAATGGCGGCGCCGTCGGGCACGGCGGCCGCGAGTGCGTACACGTCGACATCGCCGACCGAGCCACCGTCGTGGTCGGGGTCGCCCGCCGTGGCCTCCCCCACGTCGTCGGGATCGGCGGCATCGTCGTCTCGCACGACGCGCAGGTGGCGCCGATCGCGGCGCCGCAGCGACCCCCGGTCGGGCCACGGGTCGGCCCCGGGTTCGGACGGATCGGATCGGTCGTCGTGCTCGTCGGCCGCGCGGTCGGCGCGCTCGGTCGCATCGCCGGCACCGGCCGAGTCCGCCTCGCGCCCGCGCCACACGTCGAGCAGCTCGGGCTCGATCAGCAGTTCGGTGGCGAACGTGAACATGGCGGCGATCGCGTGCTTGCAGGCGAGGTCGTTCCAGTTGTCGTCGTCGGGGCACGTGCACGAGACGTGCACATCGCGCCGCAACGGCATGCCGTCGCCCTTGGTGACCTCGAGCGACACGACATAGGGCGTCGGGCGCGACCCCTGCACCTCGCACGTGACCACGCCCTCGTCGACCATGATGTCGATCACGGCGCCGTCATGGGCGTACTGCTTGCCCCGGCGGAGCCGCTGCGGGTCGCTCATCTCGGCGGCGAGCACCTTCATCATCGTCGACGGCAGACGCCCCGGTTGGGACGACCCGAACGGCTTGCGCGGCCGGCTCACGAATCGGCCTCCAGCGTGACGAGGCGACGGAGTTCGTCGGTGGAGAGCTCACTGATCCACCCTTCGCCCTCGCCCCCGCCGACCACCTGCTGGGCGAGCGCTTTCTTGTCGTCGATCACCGCGGCGATCTTCTCCTCGACCGTGCCCTCGCACACCAGTTTGTGGACGTTGACGGTCCGGGTCTGACCGATGCGCCAGGCTCGGTCGGTGGCCTGGTCCTCGACCGCCGGATTCCACCATCGGTCGTAGTGGATGACCTGGCTCGCCGCCGTGAGATTGAGACCCGTGCCGCCGGCCTGCAGCGACACCACCAGGATCGGAGGCGCCGTCAGGTCCTGGAATCCGTCGATCATGGCGTCGCGCCGCTGCCGCGAGGTCCCACCGTGGAGGAACGGGACGCGGACGCGGAACTGCTCGTCGACGTGGCGGGCGATGAGGTCACCCATCTCGCGGAACTGGGTGAACACGAGCGCACGTTCGTCGCGGTCGAGGAGATCGGTGATCAACTCGTCGAACCGCTCGAGCTTCCCCGACCGTCCGGCGAGACGCGATCCGTCCTTGAGCGCGTGTGCCGGGTGGTTGCAGATCTGCTTGAGGCGCATGATCGCCGACAGCACGAGACCCCGGCGCTGCATGCCCTCGGTGGTGTCGGCGTCGTCGAGGAGCTGGTCGACGACCTGCTGGTAGAGCGTCGCCTGCTCGCGCGTGAGGCGTGCGTAGGCGATCTGCTCGATCTTGTCGGGGAGGTCGGGGAGCAGCCGCTTGTCGGCCTTGGTCCGGCGCAGCACGAACGGGCGGGTGAGACGCCGGAGACGAGCCGCCACCTCGGCGTCGCCGTTGCGTTCGATGGGCGACGAGAACGTGTTGCGGAACCGTTCGAGTGACCCGAGCATCCCCGGGTTGACGGCGTCGAGGATCGCCCACAGTTCGCTGAGGCGGTTCTCGACCGGGGTGCCGGTGAGCGCCAGCTTCTGCGCCGCCGGAAGGCGACGCACCGCTCGCGCCGCCTTGGTGTTGGGGTTCTTCACCGCCTGCGCCTCGTCGAGCACGACGGTGCTCCACGCCACACTCGACAGTCGTTCGACATCGCGCGGCAAGAGCCCGTACGTCGTGACCACGAGCTGCCGTTCCGGATCGACCGAGAACAGCGCACCGGGCTCCCCGTCGCCCGATTCGCGGTCGGCCGGTGCCGCCGACACGAGCGCGCCGAGCCGCTCCTCGCGACCTGATCCGTGGTGCACCAGCACCTCGAACCACGGCGTGAACCGCTCCGCCTCGGTCCGCCAGTTACGCACGACCGAGAGCGGACACACCACGAGGTGGGGTCCGGGCCGCTCGAGAAGATGGGCGAGGGTCGTGGCGGTCTTGCCGAGACCCATGTCGTCGGCGAGACATCCACCGAGCCCGAGCCGAGCCAGGAATCGCATCCACGCGAGACCGCGCCGCTGGTAGTGCCGAAGCTCGCCGACGAACCCTCCACTCTCGACCGTCTCGTCGAGCCGTTCGTCGGGGAGTCCGGCCAGCACGGCGCCGACCCAGTCGTCGATCGACTCACCGATGCCGCCGGCGACCTCGCCACCGGCACCCGTGCCGAGTCCGTCGCCCGCCTCGTCGGCATCGACATCGAGGGTGACGCCGGAACCGACGACGGAGATGTCGAGGGGGTCGCCGTCGTCGGACATGTTGCCGAGCCGGAGGAGTTCGATCGGCCCGACCGACGACGCGTCGGTCCGGAGTTCCTGCAACCGAGCGCGTTTGCGCTGGATCTCGTCGGCGTCGATCCGGACCCAGCGGTGACCCGTGTGCAGCAGCGTCGATCCGGCCGCGGCGACCCGCTCGAGCTCGGCGTCGCTGATCTCCTCGCCGTCGACGACCATCCGCCACGCCACGAGCGCCTCGCGCCCGAACGATCCCTTCCGGTCATCGGCCGGCGTGGGGGTGACCTCGCCCGTGACGCGGGTCGAGGTGCGCACGAGGTGCTCGGGGCCGAGGAGATCGATGCCGAGTCGTTCGAGCTCGCGAGGCGCGACCGTGAGGAACTCCTCGGCGAGGTCGACGTCGAGGATCGGTGCGTCGGGCAGTTCGAACTCGACCGAGCTGGGCTCGTGCTCGAGCGCCAGGTCGGCGAGACCGGGCACCACGGGTGCCATGGCGACAGCCGCCGAGGTGATCGCCTCGGCGAGCGGTTCGAGCCGCTCGTCGCCGCCGGCGAGTTCGGCGGCGGCCGGAGCTCGGCTCCACACGTCGTCCGCGGTGCACCAGCGGAGTGGGTCGTCGTCGTCGACGACCTCGATCCGCACCTCCCAGGGATCGTGCGGGTCGTCGTGGATGAGCAGCCGCACTCGCGGGACGACCACCGGTTCGCCGTCGAGACGGCGACGGCGTCGATCGAGGTCGTCGCGCAGCTGGGCGAGTGCGACGTCGAACGCGTCGCTGCCGGACCGCACGACGGGGTCGGCGCCGGCCAGGGCTCCGGACACGGCGCGGAGCGCCTGCGTGGACGGCGCGCGACCCCGTCCGAGATCGGCCTTCCACCCGCCGCTGTTGAGCGTGGCTCGGGCGATGCCGTCGACGAGCACGCCGAACATGTGCGACGTGTCGGCGATCGATCCCGCCCGACAGATCGGCGGCATCGACGAGCCGAGTGCGTCGAGCACCGGCCGGACGTGGTCATCGACGATGGGGACCCAGCGGGCGACGGTGAACGGGCCCTCTTCGACGACCACCGGCGTGGTCCGGCCGGTCGAGACGGACCGACGGGCGAGTTCGGCCAGCGCGGCGAACCACTCGACCGACGGCGTGACCAGCTCGGCACCCGGCAGCTCGGACAGCCACACGGCGAGGCCCAGCGGTTCGAGGCGGACCGACGCGGCCGTGGTGGAGGGCACGCCGTCGACGTCGATCGCCACCCGTCCGAGCTCGCCGTAGGAGATGGGCGAGTCGTGCCAGCCGGACCGGGTTCCGTCGGCGGCGACAGCGCGGAATCCCCCGTACATCCAGGCCATGGAGGCCGTGTCGATGCCGTTCCAGCCCCAGATGTGCACCGAATCGGACCGCCAGGTCGCCTGGGCGAGGTGCGGTGGCCGATGGCGGGATCGGCGAGCCACGTCTCCAAACTACCGAGGGGGTGTGACGCCCCGAACGGACGGCGGGGGCCGACCACACGATCCGATCGCGAGCGACGGCGTCGAGCATCATCTGTCACTCCCCACTCAAGAACGGGTGGTCGGTGACCGACCAACACGGAGAGTGCGAGGACCGGCGCACCCGATCTCCGGACGTGGTCCTCGCGTCGAGACGGGCACCGATATGGACGACGAAGAGATCGCGGAGCTGGTCGAGGGCGCCCGCGCGTCCGCGTTCGTCGCCGATCAGGACGACTTCCTCGCCCGCCTCGACGCCGCCATCGACGCGGCCGATGACCCCACCGACCGCGGCACGCTCCTGCTGAACCGAGCGATCGCTCGACAAGGTCAGATGGACCCGCAGGAGACCGCCGACGACTGCGTTCGAGCGTTCGAGCTGTTGCGCGGTGGATCTCGACCGGGCGACACGGCCCTCGCGGCGGCCATCGCCGCGGCGCTGAAGCACCGCGCCGGACGCGTCGACGAGGCGATCGACCTCGCCGTCGAGGCGCTGGTCGCGGCCGAGGCCCATCCGACGTCCGAGGAGGCCGCTCGGGCGACCAACGCCCTCGCTGCGCTCTTCGCACAGCTGAACGGA
Source organism: Actinomycetota bacterium (assembly GCA_039185545.1). GTDB lineage: Bacteria > Actinomycetota > Acidimicrobiia > Acidimicrobiales > Ilumatobacteraceae > Ilumatobacter_A. The sequence goes on along the minus strand of JBCDAK010000029.1, from coordinate 11,904 downwards.
TTCCAGGTCGCGTACGACCTGGCGACCACCGCATTCGACACGGCCACGGAGCCCACGCGGAAGGCTGTCGCGGCATCGACCGCCGCCACGGTCACGGTCGAGGCGCTCCGGGCCGGGGTCGATGTCGACATCGACCTGCTCCGTCGCACGGCGGCACACCTGCTCGAGACCACGTCGGACGAGGTCGCCCGCGAGGTCATCGGTCCGGGGGTGGCCGCCGAGCTCGCTCTCCTCGAGGGTGACGTCGAGACGATGCGATCGCTGCGCCTCCGCGAGGTGCTCGTCGACGTCGCCTCACCACGTCTGGCCGCGTGGTACCGCATGGTCGTCGCGTCGGTCGAGCGCTATCTGGGCCACGACGAGGTCGCCATCGAGCTCCTCGATCGAGCACTCCCCGACCTCGTCGGCGTCGGCGAACAGTTCAACCTGATCCGCGCCTACGAGGAGCGGTCGCACGCACGCCGGGCGGTCGGCGACCTCGACGGGGCGCTGGACGACGCCCTCGAGCTCGCCCGGGTCATCCGCCACGATCAGGTCGATCAACTCGGTCGGTTGGCCACGCAGATCTCGGCGCGCGCCGACCTCGAGGTCGCCCGGGTGACACTCCACCGGCGCGCGAACGCGCTCGCAGAGGCCGTGATGGTCGACGCCCTGACCGGAGTCGGTTCGCGACGCTGGCTCGACATGGCGCTCGACGAGCTGGCGGTCGACACCGGACGCGTGTCGGTCGCGATGTTCGATCTCGACCGCTTCAAGGCCGTGAACGATCGGTTCGGCCATCCCGCCGGCGACGCGGTCCTCCAGCGGGTCGGACGCATCCTCGACGACGCGGCCCGATCCGACGACCTCGTCGCTCGCTTCGGAGGTGAGGAGTTCGTCGCCGTGTTCCCCGGATCGGGACGCGACGTCGCAGTGGCCTACGCCGAGCGCATCCGATCGGCACTCGGCGTCGAACCGTGGTCCGAGATCGACCCTCGCCTCGGCGTCAGCATCAGCGGGGGCGTGGCATCCGGGCAGCTTCGCGACGTCCGGACGGTGCTCGAGGCGGCCGATCGCGGGTTGTACGAGGCCAAACGGGCGGGACGCGACCGAATCGTGGCAGTGTGAGGTGATGCCCGCGACCGTGGGTCTTCCTCACGCACGCCCCCATCCGTGCCGATACACCGGGTGTGTCGGTGCGCGCCCTTGACCTCACCGCCGGGAACCCCGGCACGGTCGATCGCGCCACGGTCGAGTTGCTCGTCGAGCAGGCGCGCGAGGCCTCCTACATCGACGACCATGCAGCATTCGTCGCGACGCTGACCGAGGCGCTCGATCGCTGCGACGACCCCGTCGACCGCGGCTCGCTCCTGCTCGCACTCGCCGTGACGCGTCAGGGACTCCTCGATCCGTCGATCGCCGCCCACGACTGCGACCGAGCGCTCGACGTCCTCCGCGACAGCAATCGACCCGGTCAAGCCGCATTCGCGGCGGCCTGCACCGCGGTGATGCGTCACCGGGCCGGCGACGTCGGCGGTGCGATCGACGTCGCGGTCGAGGCGCTCGTCCTGCGCTCGTCGGTCGCCGACGACTACGACGGCGTCCGAGCGACGAACGCACTCGCCATCCTGTTCGCCGAGTTCGGCGCCTTCACCGTGGCGCACGAGCTGTCGGCCGCAGCCATCGAGGGCCCCGTCACCGAGTCGATGCTGGACCCCATGGCGTACACGGCCTCGTACATCACGGTCGAGGCGGTCCATCGCGGCGTCGACGTCACGCTCGATCTCGTCCACGAGGCGTGCGCGATCGCCATGCGACCCACGGCCACCGAGGCGTCGCGCACCGCACTCGGTCCGGCCATGGTCTACGAACTGGCGCTGCTCGGCGGCGACGTCTCCGACCTGCCCGAGGTTCATCTCGATCTCCGCCACGCCGAGATGCTCGCACCGCGCCTCGCCGCCTGGTACCGACTCGTCCTCGCCGCGGAGGCGCAACACGATGGTCGGCACGAGGACGCACTCGCCCACCTCGACGCCGCTCTTCCGCCGCTGGTGAGCAGCAACGACTTCTTGCGCGCCGAGCGTGCGCTGGCGATGCGACGCGACTGTCGGGTGGCCACCGGCGATCTCGCCGGAGCGCTCGACGACGCGACCGAGCTGTCGCACCACCTCCAGCGGACTCACGTCGGGCACGTCGAGGGTCTCGCATCGCAGGTGTCCCAGCGGGCCGACCTCGAGCTGGCCCGCATCGCACTGCACGAGAAAGCCGACGTGCTCGCCGACGCCGTGGCGACCGACGCACTCACCGGCGTGAGGTCGCGTCGCTGGCTCGACCGGATGCTCGACGACCTGGCTGACGGGGCCGGTTCCGTCACGGTGGTCATGCTCGACCTCGACCACTTCAAGACGGTCAACGACCGGTTCGGACACATCGTCGGAGACGAGGTGCTCCAGCGCGTCGGACGGATCCTGCGCGAGTCGTCGCGCGGCGACGATGCGATCGCCCGCTTCGGCGGCGAGGAGTTCGTCGCGGTGCTCCCGGGCGCATCCCGAACGGTGGCCGAGGCGTTCACCTCCCGGATCCGTCAGCTCCTGCGCGACGAGGACTGGACCGAGTTGGCCGACGGGCTCGACGTCCGTCTGTCCGCCGGTCTCGCCACGGGTCGGGTGGCCGACATCCGCGCGGTCATGCACGAGGCCGACGGCGCCCTCTACGAAGCCAAACGGCGCTGTCGCGACCGCGTCGTCGCCGCCTGAGGCGTCGGTCCGGGCTCCCGCGGTCAGCCGTCGTCGACGCTCGCCCCGAGCGTGCGCGCCGTCGCACTGAGCGGCACGGCGCCACGGTCGGCCGGATAGGTGCCGAGCAGTCGATCACCCGAGTTGGTCGTGACGCCGAGCCAGTACCGCTCGTTGCGGAAGTGGTGCAGCCGGTGGTTGCGGGCGAGCCGGGCGTAGTAGCGGGACCGGGGTCGGTAGCGGGTGTGGACGAGCAGGTGGACCCATTCGTAGTGCAGGACGCCGATCGCAGCGAGTGCCCATCCGGTGAGGAACGGACCGAGGAGCGGACCGCCGAGCACCCACATCGACGGCACGACCCAAGCCGCCGTGACCGGCGCGAAGCCGACGACGAAGATCCCGGCGTCGCGTCCGGGGAGGAGCAGCCACTCGAGGTCGGGAGGGTCGAGATGGTGGCGCCGATGACCCGCTCCGGTGCCGAGCGTGCGACTCGACCACGCGTCCTCCGGGGCATGGAGCAGCATCCGGTGGATCACCCATTCGACCGGACCGGCGATGACCAGCGTCACGAGGACCACCACGAGGTCCCGCCACCCGGCACCGCCGACCGCGAGCCGGGCCGCCACGATCGCGGTCGCGAGCACCGCCAACACCCGGGCTGAGCCGCTCGCGGCGAAGGCGGACAGGGTGTCGCGGCGGGTGCGTAGCTCGTCGGCGCGTGGACGGGGACGAGCCATCACGACCCTCCTGCGGCGACCGCTCCGCGCCCGCTCTCCTCGGCCCTGTCGGCGTGAGCGGGGAGCGACGAACCGCAGCGACGGACGAGAACCATGGCGCGATCGTCGTCGGTGGGTCGGGCGTGGAGCGACGTGATCTCGGCGAGCCCGACGATCTCCGATGCACTCGCCGACGGGTCGAGCTGTGCGAGGACGCGATCGATCGTGTCGTCGATGATCTCGGCTCGCCGCTCGAAGACCCCGTCGGTGAAGACGGCGATCCAGTCGCCGTCGTCGATCGCGACGTCGGTGATCGGGTAGGTGGTCTGCGGCACGACGCCGAGCGGCGGGCCCGGACGGATCGCGAGCCGCTCGATCCCGGAGACTCGACGCAGGATGGGCGCCACGTGGCCGGCCGACGCGACCCGACCGCGACCGGTGGGCAGGTGGATCGCTGCGAGGAGCACCGTGGCGAACGGTGCGCCGCGTCCGCACACCCGCTCGAAGATTTCGTTGCACTGCGCGAGGATCCCCGCTGGGTCGGCCCCGAGGGACGACGTCACGGTGCGGAGCATTCCCCGCACGGTCGACATCTGATGGGTGGCCTCGAGGCCGTGGCCGACGACGTCGCCGAGGACGACGACCAGGTCGTCGCCGATGCGCAGCGCGTCGTAGAAGTCGCCGCCGATGCGTTCACTGTCGTCGACGGCCTCGTGGTGGACGTCGATCTCCCACCCGTCGATGTCGGGGACCTCGTCGGGCAGGATCGCACGCCGCAGCGCGGCGGACGTCGCCACCTCGGTCTCGTAGCTGAACGCCCGGGCGTACGCCACCGCCGCCAGCGCGACGATCGTGGCGACGTGATCGAGGTCGTCGTCGCGCTGGACGCGAGCGGTCGGCTCGGTGGACGGATGCCGTCGGGCGACGAGAACGCCTCCGGGGATCGGCTCCCGGGCGAGGTCGGCGGCGGCGACCGGATCGCCACCGGGAGCGACGGCGATCCCGACCCCGAACGCCCGCACCGCCCCGTCGGCCATCTCGACCACCTCGGTCGCGCTCGTCACGTTGGCGAGACGGCCCGTGAGGTCGTTGAGGCGGTCGGCCCGACGTCGGCCGAGTTCGCGGTCGGTCACGTCGACGACCACCCCGCGGACCGTGACCGGCTCGCCCGAGGGATCGGCCAGCACGGCGCCGTGGAGCTCGACCCACCCGTCACTGCCGTCGGCACGATGGATCCGAGCGTCGAGCTGGATCGAGCCGGCGCCGCGCTCGACGATCGCCGTCGCCTCGTCGAGGATCCGTGAACGGTCGTCGAGGTGCACGAGATCGAGCCAGTCGGACAGGGTTCCACCGAAGGAGCCGACCTCGAGACGATGGAGTCGCTCGAGCGAGTCGGACCAGGACACCGACCGGGTGCGGACCGACGCCTCGAAGACTCCCGTGACGTCGAGCGAGAGGGCCTGCTCCAGTTGCCGCTGCGCGTCGCTGAATCGGAGCAGCGATCGCAGCACGCTGAGCAACATCGCCTCCGAGATCGGCTCGGTGAGGTACGCGTCGGCTCCGGCGTCGAGACCCTCGATGCGCTCCGCTTCCGCGATCGCCACCGACGACCGTTGGAGAATCGGGATGCCGACGGTGTGCGGATCGGACTTGAGCTGGGAGGCCACCTCGAGTCCGGACAGGTCCGCGAGTCGTACGTCGAGCACGATGGCGTCGGGTTGGGCGGCGGCGAGGGAGAGCCCGTCCACGCCGGTCTCGGCCTCGATCACGTGACACCCGTGCCGGCGCAACCACCGGCCGAGCACGAATCGATTGTCAGGGCTGTCGTCGACGATCAGGATCATGCGACCGTCGAGCGCGCCGGCCGCTGCGTCGTTCACCCGCCGACCGCCAGACCGAGTCGCTCGCTCGCGAGCCGGAACGTCTCGCACGCCGCGACCGCGGCTGCATCGGGGTCGGCACCGCTGCGATCGATCGCACCGGTCGTCCGCTCCCATCGGGCGTGGGTGTCGTCGCCCGCACCGTCGAGGAACGACACGGCACCGCTCGCCTCCGGGAGATGCCGTCGAACGAGCCGCGCGAGATGCAGCCCACCCAGCGACGAGCCCTCGACGACGTACAACATCCCCACGATCTTCGCAGGGTCTGTGGTCGTCTCCGACGGGTCGCTGTGATGCGCTCCGTCGGGATGCGGCTGGTCACCGCCCGACGTCTCGACGCCGATCTCACCGAGCCGCCGGACGTCATCGTCGGCATCGAACGAGCGGACTCGATGCCCCGACGCCAACGTGATGGGATGGCCGGCGAGCCGCCGCTCGACGTCGCGGTGAAAGTCGGCCATACGCCGGACGAATCGTGCGTACCGCTCGACCTCGCGGAAGGTCCCGGACGCGAGAAGGGCGCGATCGAGCGCCGTGTGATCCGACCGGGTCACGGCACGGAGATGCTCCGACAGCGACATCACCCTGGCGTCTCCCGGCCGACCGGCGGCTCGACCACGGACGAGAGCCCGACGAGGAATCTCGAGCCGACCGGCTCGTTGTCCTCGACCCACACGTCACCTCCGTGGCGTTCGGCGATTCGCCGAGCGATCGACAGTCCGACGCCGCTCCCCTCGCCGTACTGGGAGTCGGAGTGGAGCCGGCGGAACACCTCGAACACCCGAGCGCGGTCCATGACGGGAATCCCGATGCCGTTGTCGCACACCTCCACGATCGTGGGTGGCGGCAGGTCGACGTGATGCGACTTCCAACCCGACCATCCACGGTCGGTGTCGCCCAACGCCGTGACACCGATGCGGATCGATGGCCGCCGGTCGGCCGGCGTGTACTTGACGGCGTTCGAGATCAGATTGCCGAAGAGGGCGGAGAGTTGGGACGGGTCACCCAGCACCGGGCCGTTCTCGACGACCTCCACGATCGCGTTCCGGCCCTCGATCGTCGCTCGCACGAACTCGGTGGCCTCGTCGATGATCGACGACAGCAGGACCGCCCGGCTCTCCAACGAGGACCGGCCGGCGGCGGCGTACTCGAGAAGCCCGTCGACCAACGACGACATGCTCGTGGTGAGACGTCGCGCAGCTGCGATCGAGTGCGTGATGTCAGCCGACGCCCGGACCTCGGGCGGGAGTTCCTCCTCGATGATGTCGACGTAGTTGCGGATCCCGCGCAACGGCTCCTTGAGATCGTGGGCCGCTTCGTACGCGAAGCGGTCGAGTTCGGTGTTCGCAGCCTCGAGCGCGACGACCGATCGACTGAGCTGCTCGGTTCGCTGGAAGACGAGGACGCCGAGCGACGACCGCAGGTCGCGCACGGCGTCGAGCTGCGCGGTGGTCCAGGGACGACTGCGGCCGCTCACGGTGCGCTCGAACTCGGCGAACGAGCCTTCCGGACCGAGTCGGGTCGGGCTGCGCGTGCGGTCCTGGACGCTGCCCCACCGAACGGTGTCGATGAAGGGTCGACGGAACCAGACGATCCAGTTCCCGGCGTCTCGACTGAGGAGGAGTGCGAGGACCCCCGGCAATTCGGGGACCGGGTCGATCGAGAGGACCTCGTGGACCGAGTCGGCGGCGACGAGGAACGTCGGCTCGGCTCCCTGGCGGGAGGCCAGGCGATCGATCGCGTCGAACACACCCTCGACCGCCTCGTCGTCGGGCACGCGCCCGACGGTCCGCAGACGACCTCCGATTCGAACGGCGCATCCGTCGGCGTCGGTGAGTGCGACGAGCGCGTCGGGGGCCTCGACGATGCCGTCGAGGACCGAGTCGTTCCCGGCCACCGAGGCGAGGATCTCGTCGACGAGCACGTCGAGTTGGGAGCGCTCGGCGGCGAGGACGGCGGCCTCGATCGCGGCGATCTGCAGTGCGAGCACCTCGCTCAACAGCCGAGCGCACGACTCGGCCTGATGGTCGAGCCGCATCGAACTCGCGTAGTGATGGCCCGAGCAGAGTCCCCACAGGCGTCCGTCGACGACCAGAGCCAGCGACGCCGACGCCTTCACGCCGAGGTTGGCGAGGTAGTCGAGATGCATCGGAGACACCGCGCGAAGGGTGGCGTCGGACAGGTCGAGCTCGGCACCGTCGGGGAGCGTCGGTGGGACGAGCTGGGCCGAGGCCGGCGTCGTGTCCCGGATGAGACGGACGCGGTTCTCGGCGTAGAGCGCTCTCGCCTGCGGGGGGATGTCGCCGGACCCGAAGTGCAACCCGACGTACGGACGCAGACCCGCTCGCATGCTCTCGGCGACCACTTCGCCGTTGAACTCGGGGTCGAAGCGGTAGATCCACACCCGGTCGAAGCCGAGGATGGCGCGAACGGAGTCCGCTGCGAGCTGACACAGCGAGGTGAGGTCGTGTGCCGCTCGGAGATGCTCGATGGAACGTTGGACCTCGAGCACCGGTGAGCCGAGATCGCTCGGATCGACGGCGACCATCTCGACCACGACGGCGCCCGAGCGGGACCGGTGGGCACGGATCTCGACCGACCGGTCGCCGACGAGCGTGGGCCGAGCGATGTCGTCGCGCTCCATCTCGGCAGCGCTGCGACCCAGCAGCTCGGCGGCGGTCACCTGTCCCGGCCCTTCGGGCGGATCGATCACTTCGGCCAGGTTCGACGACCACTGCACCACTCGGTCGTCATCGTCCACGACCAGCATCCAGCCCGACGGTTGGACCGCCCGCGCGAAATGAATGGGCTCGCGCTCACAGTTGTCGACGTCGACCGGCTCTCCTGGCCGGAGGAAGCCGGCCGACCTCCAGTCGGTCGATCCGCCGCGCGAGGTCTCCGTCACGGCCGTGCCTTCACCTCGACGAACGGTGCACGCACACCGTCGGAGCGCGATGCGCCGGAGCCACCAGCGCAGAGTAGCCAGCGAATCGGAGCGGGTCGCTCCGGACAGGTGTCGCCGGCGAGGTTCGTCCCGACGAGTGAGGTGCTCGACCTCGGCCCGCGGTGGGGGCGACCAGGTCGGCGACACGGTCGTAGCCTCGACCTGTGCACGACACCGAGATCATCGGGCCGGTGGTGCACCGCCCGTTCGAAGACGGCCCGACCGACGCCGGCTTCCGGTGGCGTGTCGGCGCCCGACCGCTCGACGAGGCGCACTGGTTCGAATGGGGTGACGACGCCGACCGCGCGGTCGCCGCCAAGGCCGGGGTGGCGCGCAGACATCCCGACACCACGTTCTCCGTGCTCGACGACATCGAGCCCGAGGCCGACGAGACGGCCGAGCTCGTGGTCGCCCACCTCGCAGATCACCATCCCGAACGGTCGCGTCGCCTCGACCCCGAGCTTCATGCGCTCGACGCGGCGTCGCGGCTCGTCCCCGACGACCTGGTCCTGCTCGTCCGCCGCGATGACGGTCTCGTGTGCGGGGGCGGCTCGGTGTCGTTCCCGAATCGTTGGGACCTCCGGTCGAAGCTCGGTCGGACCATGCGCGAGGTCCATGATCCCGTCCCTGACCTGAACACCCAGCTCGGCGACGCGATCGATCGGTTCCTCGATCGGATCACCGCCGACCGCCCCTGGTGGCGGCTCGGTTGGGGGGTCATCGATCACGCCGACTGGTATGCGCCACTCGACGGATCCGACTCCGACCGTCACCCCCGGTCCAGCGCCGGTCACCCGCACCTGCGGATCGAACGCGAGACGCTGCGCCGGCTGCCACGGACCGACGGCGTCCTGTTCACGATCCGGACCCACGTGTCGCCCGTGGCCGTTCTCGACGACGACGCCCGCGAGCGGCTCGATCGACGACTGTCGGCGATGCCCGACGACGTCCGGGACTACAAGGGAGTGAACGATCTGCGTGAGTCGTTCGCAAACTTGATATGATCACACTCAAGTTTTCTCACAATTCATCCGAGTACCGGATCCGTCGTCCGAGGAGGTAAGCGTGGCGTTCGACCCGAAGAAGTGGACCATCAAGACCCAGGAGGCGTTCTCGGCCGCGATCGACGACGCGAAGGCCCGGTCGAACCCCGAGCTCACGCCTGATCACGTGCTGTCGGCGATGATGCGCCAGGAGGGCACCATCGTGCCGGCGGTGCTGGCCAAGCTCGGCCAGGCGCCGCTCATGGTCCGCAACCAGTCCGATGAGGCCGTCACCCGGCTCCCCAACGCGTACGGCGGCGACGAGCCCCGCATGTCGAAGGAGCTCAACAACGTCGTCTCCAACGCCGAGAAGTACCAGCGCGACTTCAAGGACGACTTCCTCTCGGTCGAGCACCTGCTGCTCGCCATGAACGACCGCCTCGACGTCGGCTCCGAGGAGCTGATGCAGGCCATGCAGGCCGTCCGCGGGTCACATCGCGTGACCGATCAGAACCCCGAGGAGAAGTTCGCCGCGCTCGAGAAGTACGGCCAGGACCTCACGGCGTTGGCGATGTCGGGGAAGATCGATCCGGTCATCGGCCGTGACGACGAGATCCGTCGCGCCATCCAGGTGCTGTCGCGGCGCACGAAGAACAACCCGGTCCTGATCGGCGAGCCAGGGGTCGGCAAGACCGCCATCGTCGAGGGCCTCGCGTCGCGGATCGCCGACGGCGACGTGCCCGAGGGCCTGAAGAACAAGCGCCTGATCGCGCTCGACGTCGGCTCGATGCTCGCCGGCGCGAAGTACCGCGGTGAGTTCGAGGAGCGTCTCAAGGCGGTCCTCAAGGAGATCACCGACGCCGAGGGCGAGATCATCACGTTCGTCGACGAGTTGCACACGATCGTCGGTGCCGGCGGCGCCGAAGGCGCGATGGATGCCGGCAACATGATCAAGCCGCTCCTGGCGCGCGGCGAGCTCCGCATGATCGGCGCCACCACACTCGACGAGTACCGCAAGCACGTCGAGAAGGACCCCCGCACTCGAGCGTCGGTTCCAGCAGGTGTACGTCGGCGAGCCGTCCGTCGAGGACACGGTCGGCATCCTGCGCGGACTCAAGGAGCGCTACGAGGTGCACCACGGCGTCCGCATCCAGGACTCGGCGCTCGTCTCGGCGGCCGTGCTCTCCGATCGCTACATCACGTCGCGGTTCCTGCCCGACAAGGCGATCGACCTCGTCGACGAGGCGGCGTCGAAGCTGCGGATCGAGATCGACTCGCTGCCGACCGAGATCGACGTCGTCGAGCGTCGCATCCTGCAGTTGGAGATCGAGCAGGTCGCGCTCGAGAAGGAGTCCGACGACGCCTCGAAGGAGCGGCTCGCCATCCTCCACGACGAGCTCGCCGAACTCAACGTGCAGGTGCGCGACATGAAGGAGCACCACTCGCAGGAGAAGCAGGCGATCGACGCCATCCGCGAGACCAAGGAGGAGCTCGAGTCGTTGCGGACACAGCTCGATCGCGAGTCCGACCTGAGCGTCGCCGCAGAGATCCGCTATGGGCGCATCCCCGAGTTGGAGCGGCGGGTCGAGGAGGCCACTGCGCACCTCGACGAGCTCCAGGGCGAGCAGGCGATGCTGAAGGAGGAGGTCGACGCGGAGGACATCGCCGAGGTCGTGGCGCGCTCCACCGGCATCCCGCTGTCTCGGCTCATGGAGTCCGAGACCCAGAAGCTCGTCCACCTCGACGACCTGCTCCACCAGCGGGTCATCGGCCAGGACGACGCGGTCACGGCGGTCGCCAATGCCATCCGCCGATCACGGGCCGGGCTGTCCGACCCCAACCGTCCGATCGGGTCATTCATGTTCCTCGGGCCCACCGGTGTCGGCAAGACGGAGCTGGCGCGGGCGCTCGCCGAGTTCCTGTTCGACGACGAGCGGGCCATGGTCCGCATCGACATGAGCGAGTACATGGAGAAGTTCTCCGTGTCGCGGCTCATCGGTGCGCCTCCCGGCTACGTGGGCTACGACGAGGGCGGTCAGCTCACCGAGGCCGTGCGCCGACGGCCGTACTCGGTGGTGCTGCTCGACGAGATCGAGAAGGCCCACCCCGACGTGTTCAACACACTTCTCCAGGTCCTGGATGACGGTCGGCTCACCGACGGCCAGGGGCGCACGGTCGACTTCTCGAACGTCGTGTTCATCATGACGTCGAACCTGCCGGGCGATCCGCTCGACTTCTTCAAGCCCGAGTTCGTCAACCGCATCGACGACCTCATCCGCTTCCGGGCGCTCACCGAAGGTGACCTCGGGCGGATCGTGTCGATCCAGTTGGAACGGCTGCGCGACCGGCTCGCCGACCGCAAGATCCTCCTCGACGTCGACGACGACGCCATGGCACAGCTCGCACGCGAGGGCTACGACCCGGCGTTCGGGGCACGGCCGCTCAAGCGGATCATCCAGCGCGAGATCGCCGACCCAGCGGCCGTGCTGATCCTCGACGGATCGGTCGGTGACGGCGACACGCTGCAGGTCCGTGAAGGCACCGACGGCGGCGCCCTCACCGTCACCGCCACCTGACGTCAAGCACTGTCCGCCTGCGCCCGGGCCAGATCCGGACACTGTCCGCCTGCGCCCGGGCCAGATCCGGACACTGTCCGCCTGCGCCCGG
>JBCDAK010000028.1:0-31967 GCA_039185545.1 Actinomycetota bacterium | reverse complement strand
GGGTGCGGTGACGTTCTGTGGGAACGGCGTCAGACGGCCGCGCAGCAGGAAGTAGATGTTGACCGGCTCCTCGGCGATCGGGATCGCGGTGGTGGTCGGCTGAGGTGACGGTTCTGTGACCGGTGGTTCGATCGTCGTGGTCGCTGGCAGCGTCGTGGTGGGAACGGTCGTGGTCGCCGCGTCGGCGAGGCGACCGATCTCGTCGTCGGCGATCGGCTCGAAGCTGTCGGCACCGGTCGGGACGCCGCAGCCGGCGACGGCGGCGGCCGCGCACAGCCAGACCGTCGAGATCGCTCGCCTCACGGCAGGTCCTGCCGAGTCGGGAGTTCGACGACGAACCGAGCACCGCCCGCGGAACGATCTTCGACCCACGCACCGCCGCCGAGCGCCGCCGAGTGTTCGGCCACGAGCGCGAGTCCCAGTCCGGTGCCGACCCGGTGCCGCGCCGCCGACCCCCGGGCGTACCGCTCGAAGATCCGGTCGCGTTCACTCGATGCCACGCCTGGACCACCGTCTTCGACGGCGATCTGAACGACGCCGTCACGAGGTGCGGACAACTCGATGCGGGTTGCGCCACCGCCATGATGCCCTGCGTTCTCGATGAGGTTGCCGACGATCCGGTCGAAGCGGACCTTGTCGATCTCGATCTCTCGCTGCAGGCTCGACCCGACCTCGACCGGGACCTCGGCCGCACCGAACCGTGCGGCGATCCGGTGGGTGAGATCCACGACGTCGAGGCGTTCGAGATTGAGATCGGTCGCGCCGGCGTCGAGGCGGCTCAGCTCGAGGAGGTCGATCACCATGCTGTCGAAGCGGCGCACCTGATCGACGACCACCGAGAGCGCCTGCTGCGTCCGCTCGGGTAGTTCGTCGCGACGTCCGTCGAGCACCTCGACGGCTGCCGTGAGGGCCGTGATCGGCGAGCGCAATTCGTGGCTGATGTCGGAGGCGAAGCGGGCCTCGCGTTCGATCCGGGTCTGCACGGCGTCGGCCATGTCGTTGAACGAGCTGGCCAGGCGGTCGAGGTCGGGATCTGACTCACCGTCGAGGCGCGTGTCGAGGCCACCGGATGCGATGTCCTCGGCTGCGTCGGCAACGCGGCTGATCGGTCGAAGCAGCCGCCGGCTCGTCGAGAAGCCGAACAGTGTGGCGAGGACGAGTGTTCCGAAGCCGCCGAGTCCGAGCGCCGTGATGAGGGCCCGCAGTGTGGTGTCGGCGTTCGACGCCGGGAACGCCTCGAGGTACGCCACGTCGTGTCGGTCGATGTGGATGCCGACGACCACGAACGGATCGTCGTCGATTTCGGCGAACTGCTCGCCGCTGTTGCCCGCCTGGACCTCGCGTACGACGCTCATGGGGAAGTCGCCCTGTGATGCGAGGCTCGTGGCGAAGCCGCCACCGAGCGCCTCGCCGCTTGCCAACGCGAAGCCGCCGGGCTCGGTGCGCAGCTGGCGTTCGAAATAGATGTCGAGTCCTTCGATGTCGTCGTCGTCGAGGAATGTCGCGACTTCGTTGGCGTGTTCGATCGCCGTGAGCCGGGCCGACGAACTGCGCTCCTCGAGAAGGTTGTTGCGGGCGAAGCCGTACGTGACACCGATGAGGACCGTGCCTGCGAACAGGGCGATGAGAGCGAAGAACAGAGTGACCCGCGTCCGGAGGCGGAGCGAGCGTTCCCGAGCCACGGGCACAGTGTTGCAGGAGGCCGAGTCGGGCAGGTGGTCACCGCTGCCGGTGAGGTACCAGGGGGAGGGAGGTACCCCACCGGGGCAGCGTGAACGACATAAATACTGGGGCTCGTCTGTGACAGGCCGCCGCTCGAAGTGTGCGATTCCTGTAACAAAAGGTCACAGAACGCGGTGGTCGGTGCCTCCTGGGTGGTCCCCGTCGAGAGGCCGAGCGCCGCCGCGAGTCCCTCGCCGAGGTCGTGACCCCGACGGTACGGTGACCGTCCCATGGAGTCGATCCTGTTCATCGAGGACGATGACGCCATTCGCCTGGCGCTGTCGCTCGCCCTCGAGGACGAGGGTTACTCGATGCGCGAGGCGGCCAACGGCGCCGACGGACTCGCCGCCTTCGAGCGTCAACCGGCCGACCTGATCCTGCTCGACCTCCGGCTCCCCGACATGTCGGGGTTCGACGTGTGTCGATCGCTGCGTGCGATGAGCCTTGTGCCGATCATCATCATCACCGCTCAGACCGACACGGTCGACATGGTGGCGGGGCTCGAAGCCGGCGCCGACGACTACGTCACGAAGCCGGTCGTGCCGAAGGAGTTGGCGGCGCGCATCCGAGCGCTCCTTCGCCGGGTCCATCTCCAGGACGGTCCGCCCACGCCGTCGTCGGTCCGCTTCGGCGACATCGAGTTGCGGCGCGAGCAGGGAATCGTGCTGAAGGACGGTCGGGAGATCAACCTCACGAAGACCGAGTTCCGGTTGCTCTGTGAGTTCGCCGACCATGCGGGCGCGGTTCTGTCCCGCGACCAGCTGCTCGAGCGGGTGTGGGGATACGAGTACCTCGGCGACTCACGGTTGGTCGATGCCCACGTCCGGCGCCTGCGGGTCAAGATCGAGGACCGCCCGGACGACCCCAAGCTCATTGTCACCGCCCGTGGGGTCGGGTACCGCCTTATCGCCTGATCACACCTGGGGTCTGACCCGGAACGTGATGATCAGCTGTCGTCGGCTCGGGTGAAGCGGACCCACTCGACGCTCCGGTCGACCGGTGCGGTCACGAGATCGCCGGTCGACTCGTCGATCCACAGCGACGTCCCGTCGTCCGGGACGATGTCGACGGACAGATGGGGTCCGCACTCGGCCTCGTCCGTTGTGACGAGGACATCGAGGAGCCGACCGTCGACGAACGAGATCCCCCGGTCGTCGAAGATCCCGTAGGTGCCGAACTCGTTGCATCCGTCGTCGCCGAGGACCACGAGGTCGTCGTCGCTGCCGGCGATGGTCAACGACGCGCCGAGCGCAGCGTCCACCGGCAGGCCGTCGATCTCGATCGGTTCCCACCGACCGGTGACCGCGGCGATTGTCTCGACCGCTTGGAGCCCGTCGAGCGGAGCAACCGTCTCGGGAGCGGTGTCGCGGCGGAAGTTCGAGGGTGGTCGATCAGCCTCGGTGAAGCGAACGGTCGACGTGTCCGGATCGCTGAACACGACGATGAGCTCGTCCCGGATCGTGTGATTCCAGAGCGCGAGAGGCCCGATCGGACTCGGAAGCTGGTTGTCACACGCCTCGTCGACTCCACGCTGCGAGCCGCCCGCGAGGACACCATCGGTCAACATTGCCGCGAGCCCGTCGTCGCCAGTCGCGGTCGCGAACTCGTTGCAGCCGTCCCAGCCCTCGATCCGGACGGTGAGATCCGTTCCGGAGACCTCCCAGAACTCGCCCCGGTCGTACGACGCCGGCTCTCCATCGAGAGCGACCGGAACCCAGGCGCCCGCGACGGCGTCGATCGTCTCGACACGCTGGAAGCCACCGTCGGGCTGCTCGTCGAGGTCGACGGCAGCGTGTGGAGGAGCGGTACTCGTGCTCGTGTCGGGCGTCGGCGTCGGCAGCGCGTCCGCCGCTTCGGCGGTGGTGGAGGGCGCATCGCCCTCGGTGAACGACGATGAACACGCGGCGATCGCTGACGCCGCGGCGGCGAACGCGATCAGTCGATTCATGGTCATTTCGAGCGACCGCTCAATCGTCACCGGTCCACACCGGAAGCTCGTCGAGGCGCCGGAATCCGAGTGACACGCCCCCGGTCGTCGGAGTGATCACCAGCCGGTCGGTGACGGGTTCGTACCAGAACTCGGAGCCCTCGATCGGGTAGCTCGTGAGGAGTCCGTCAGCGTCGCCACAGTCCGCGCCGTCGCCCGCCCAGCTGACATCGCTGAGCATGCCCTCGACGAGACGTGGCGACTCACTCGAGCCGGACGCCGACACGGTGCCCCAGGCGTTGCATCCGTCGAATCCACCGATCGAGACGAGACCGGTCGCGCTGTCGTGCGTGACCGTCCAGTACACGCTGTCGAGAAACGCCTCGTTCTCGCCATCCACCTCGATCGGGTCCCAGAATCCCGTCTCCAGCGGTTCGAGATCGTCCAGACGGACCAGTCCGGGTTCGGGGGCATCTGAGCCCGGATCGCGGGGTGCACCGACCTCGACGTTCGAGATCGTCCAGTCGGGCAGATCGTCCGGACTGCCGGCGACGACGTCGAGCGGTCGTGAGGCGATGAACCTCGGGTAACCGAGGTCGGGATGGAAGTCGACCGTGATGAATCGGTTCGTCATCTCGGCCTCGATGAAGTCGAACCAGTCGTCGACGGCGTCGCCGAGTTCGCTCGCGCCCCACGGCCCACTTGCGAGTCCGTCGGTCACGTCGATCTGCCACATCCCCGATGGCGGGGTTCCGTCGGGGAACGAGGGGTGAGGTCGGTCGGCGACGACCTCGAAGGTCAGCACGTAGTCGGTGAAGTTCCGACCCGCCCACCGCTCGCGGGCGAACGGCAATTCGCGTTGGAGCCACTCCCGCGCTGCGACACGCTGCTCCTCGGCCCGCTCCAGAGCTGCCTGCTCCTCCGCTGCCTCGAGCTCGGCCTGGCGGCGTGTCGCCTCCGCCCGAACTTCTCGGGCGACGAGATTCTCGGGAGGTTCGTCGACGCGCTCGAAACGGGCCGACGAGTCGAACTCCGAGATCGGATCGACGACGAGCTCGTCACCGATTGCGTCGAGGAAGAAGGCCGAGCCGGTGGTCGGGAACACCCGGATCGTGTCCCACGAGCAGCCCATCGAGTTCGACCAGACGGAGGATGCATCGAGACGGCCATCGACGAGAAACACGACCCGCGCGCCGCCAGCGCCTTCGAGGCCGAACTGGTTGCACCCGTCGTTGCCGGTGATGGCGATGCTGGTCGCCGAGCCCCGGATGTCCCAGTACGCGCCCAGAGAGGCGGCGTCGACGGCCTCGCCTCCCACTTCGACGACGACCCACAGCCCGCTGAGGTCGTCGACGATCGTCTGGTGCAGGAAGCCCTCGGCGGGTGCCGGCAGCGTGGAGTCGACGATCGTCGTCGTCGCACGGTCTGCCCCGGGTGCCGAGTCGTCCGACCCACTGCACCCTGCCAGCACGATGACGGCGACGGCAAAGAGTGCCGCATGCCGACGCCCCATCGAAGTCACCGTACTGAGACGTTCGCGGACGCCGGTCGGTTCCCGGTGTCACGTTCTGGGTCTGACCCCAGGCGTGATGCCGGCCGCGAAAGGGCCCGGACGCCGAGACGTCCGGGCCCTCTCATCACCCCCCGGCGAACAGCCGGCTCAGGCGGAGATCACTTCTCGTAGAGAGCAGCGATCTCGCCGGCGAACTTGTCGTGGATTCCGCGGCGCTTCAGCTTCATGGTCGGCGTGAGCAGATCGGAGTCGGCCTGCCACTCCTCTCCGAGAACCGTGACCTTCTTGACGGCTTCGGCGTTGTTGAAGTCGGCCATGGCGGTGGCGAGACCGGTCTCGATCTCGCCGATGACGTCGGGGTTCGCGGCGAGCGCCGACATCTCTGCGTCGGCCCCCGACAGTCCGTGCTCGGCCGCCCAGGCCGCCGACGCATCGGGATCGAGCACCACCAGTGCGGCGATGAAGGGCTTCTGATCACCCACGGCACACGCTTGGCCGACGAGCGGGATCATCTTGAGCGCCGACTCGAGGTTGGCCGGGCTGACGTTCTTGCCGCCGGCCGTGATGATGAGTTCCTTCTTGCGGTCGACGATCTTGAGGTATCCGTCGGTGTCGATCTCACCGATGTCGCCGGTGTGCACCCAGCCCTCACCGTCGATCGCCTCCGCTGTCTTGTCGGGCAGACCGAGGTAGCCGTCGAACATGTTGCCGCCACGGGCGAGGACCTCGCCGTCGTCGCCGAGCTTCATCTCGACGCCGGGAGCGGCACGGCCCACGAAGCCGGGCTTCGCCTTGGCCGCCCAGGTGAGGACCGCCATGGTCTCGGACATGCCATAGCCCTCGGTGAGCGGCACTCCGATCGTGCGGAACCACTCGAGGATCTCGGCGGGGATCGGCGCCGCACCGGTGATGCAGATCTCGGCCTGATCGAGGCCGATGAGGCCCTTGACCGTCTGGAACGCCACGGCGTCGAGGAAGTTCCATGTGTCGATCTCCTCCTGGGTGGCTGTGCCCCAGGTCATCTTCTCGGCGATCGGCTTGGCGGCAGCGACCGCCTCGTTGAACTTCTCGGCCTTCTCGGGGTCGCCGGCCAGCGCGGCGTTGACTCCGGCGTACAGCTTCTCCCACACGCGCGGGACACCGATGAAGAGATGGGGGTGAACGTCGACGAGGTACGCCGAGATCTGTGACGTGTCGGGGCAGCACGAGATCTCGGTACCGAAATCGACGTTGTAGTAGTGGCCGAGGAGCCGCTCCATGATGTGGGCCATCGGCAGGTACGACAGGTGCCGCTTGCCCGCGAACGACTCGAACCCGATCTGGTTGCGCATCGTCTCGCCGACCGATTCGAGGGTCCACACCACGTTGGCGTGCGTCAGCACGACGCCCTTCGGTGGGCCGGTGGTCCCCGACGTGTAGATGATCGTGGCGATGTCGCTGAGCGACGCGGTCTCGGCCTCGGTGGCGAGGTCGACCGGTTCGTGGCTGAGCATGTCGTCGAACCGCACGACGTCGTCGCCGATCGAGTCGTCGACCTCGATGACCGCGATGTGCTCGATCGAGGGGATCTCGGAGCGCACGCTCTGGAAGCGCTCGAGGTAGTCGGCGTGCTCGAGGATGGCGACCTTCGCGCCGCAGTCGTTGACGAGGTACCGGATCTGGTCGGGCGCCGAGGAGTTGTAGATCGAGATCGGCGTGGCGCCGAGGAACAGCACGGCGAGATCGAGCGGATGGAACTCGGGCCGGTTCCCGATCATCATCACGACGCGGTCGCCAGGGCCCACACCGAGGTCGCGAAGGGCAGTGGCGAGGCGGGCGGTCTTGTCGGCCAGATCGTCGAACGTCCAGCTCTGCCACTCACCGCTGCCGTCCTTCCACCGGAGGGCGGTGGTCGACCCGTTGGCGGCGACGTTGGCGAGGAATCGCTTCGGGATGTTCTGCCCGGCGATTCGTTCCTGGATCTCCTCGTTCGTCGATTCGCGTACGGGGACATCGGTCGCTGTCATGAAGAAGAGTGTTCCACGTCACAGCCCGCGTTGAAACGTCCGTGTCGTCGGAGTTCGATCTCAGGCGTCGGGGTGCCAGGCCGGGCGACGCTTCTCGCGAAACGCGGCCATCCCCTCGGCTGCATCGGGTCCCGAGAAGAGTTCGGTCGACAGCGCCGCCATTCGATCGAACGCCTCGTCGCGAGGCAGCGTCGGAACCAGCGTGAGCAGCGCCTTCGTCTCGGCCACCGCTCGAGTCGCTCCCGCTCGCACACCGGCGACGAGTTCCACGACCGTCGCCGCCACGTCGTCGGTGACGTGCGTGATCAGCCCGATCGATCGTGCCTCGACGGCGTCGAACGGCTCACCGGTGAGCATCGCTGCGGCGATGCGAGGCGCCGGGACGCGGCGCAGGATCGGCACCGAGATGATCGCTGCGGCGACCCCGATCCGAACCTCGGTCAGCGCGAACGTGACCGATCGGTCGACGACGACGAGGTCGCACGACGCCATCAGCCCGATCCCTCCGGCACGTACCGCGCCGTCGACGGCAGCGATGGTGGGACGAGGCGTGTCCATCAGGCGGCGGAGCGCGTCGACCATCGGCGTCGAGTCGGCGGGACCGTCGGATCGCTCCTTCAGGTCGGCGCCGGCGCAGAACGCCGGGCCCTCGTGACGCAGAACGATCGCCCGGGAATCGGCCGCCTCGGCCGCGTCGATCGATTCGTGCAGCTCGTCGAGGAGCTGGCGCGACAGCGCGTTCCGGTTGTGCTGCGAGTCGAGCGTGATCGTGGCGACGTCGTCGACGATCCGATGGTGAACGACGCGATCGGACGGTGAGTCGGCCATCGGCCGGACGGTAGTCAACGGCTGCCGACGACCCGTGGGTGAGCGCCCGAACACGATCCTTCGAACGTCTCGATCGGCGCTGCGGTATCTTCGCCGCCATGTCGGGATTGCCTGCTGAAGTCGTGTCCGAGATGCGGTCGGTCGTCGAGTCGAGCGGTGGGTTCCTCGCCGCCCTCGACCAGAGCGGTGGGAGCAGCCCCACGGCGCTGCGCAACTACGGCGTCGACCCCGTGCCCGAGGGCGACGACGAGATGTTCGACCTCATCCACGAAATGCGCTCGCGGATCATCACGAGCCCGTCGTTCTCGAGTGATCAGCTCGCCGGTGCGATCCTGTTCGAGGGCACGGTTCGGCGCGAGGTGGGCGGTCGTCCGACCCCCGAGTTCCTCTGGCAGGAGAAGCACATCGTCCCCTTCATGAAGGTCGACAAGGGCCTTGCCGACGAGGAGTCGGGGGTGCAGCTGATGAAGCCGATCACCGACCTCGACGAGCAACTGACCCTGGCGAACGAGCGCGGCGTGTACGGGACCAAGATGCGTTCGGTCATCAAGGAACCGGTCGGCAGTGGGGTGGCCGACAACGTCGCCCAGCAGTTCGAGATCGGGATGCAGATCCTCGATCGCGGGCTGATGCCCATCATCGAGCCCGAGGTGTCGATCAACAGCGAGGGCAAGGACGTCGCCGAGGGCCAGCTGTTCGACGCATGCATGGAGCATCTCGGCTCGACCGTGCCCGACGGCTCCGAGGTGATGCTCAAGCTGACGTTGCCCACCACCGACGGTCGCTACCGCGCGCTCGTCGACCACCCGAAGGTGCTCAAGGTGGTCGCGCTGTCCGGTGGCTACCCCATCGGGCAGGCCTGCGACCTGCTGGGTCGGAACCCGGGCGTCGTCGCCAGCTTCTCGCGGGCACTTCTCGACGGATTGCTCGTCACGATGTCCGACGACGAGTTCGACCGTCACCTGGGCGGCGTCATCGGCACCATCCACGGCGCCGCCGTCGCCTGACGCTCCAGATCTGGACACTGTCCGCTTCCGCCCGGGCCAGATCCGGACACTGTCCGCTTTCGCCCAGGTCACTGCCCTGGGCCCGCGCACGGCTCGGGGCTGATCGAGTCGGCCACCTAGCGTCGGGTCATGCACGAACTCGTGATCCGGAACGGCACCGTCGTCGACGGGACCGGCGCTGAACCGTTCGTCGGAGACGTCGCCGTCGACGACGGCGTGATCACCGCGGTCGGGACCGTCGACGAAGCGGGCCGACGCACGATCGACGCCGACGGGGCCATCGTGTCGCCCGGGTGGGTCGACGTCCACACCCACTACGACGGCCAGGTCACGTGGGACAGCGAGATCGCACCCTCGTCGCACAACGGCGTCACCACCGTGGTGATGGGCAACTGCGGCGTCGGTTTCGCACCGGTCGCCCCCGGCACCGAGAAGGACCTCATCGAGCTGATGGAGGGTGTCGAGGACATCCCCGGCGCCGCACTGCACGAGGGCATGCCGTGGGGCGAGTGGGAGTCGTTCGGCGACTACCTCGACCACCTCTCGGGTCACGAGTACGCACTCGACGTGGCGGCGCAGGTCGCGCACGGTGCCGTCCGCTTCTACGCGATGGGCGAGCGCGGTCGGTTGAACGAAGACGCCACCGAGGACGACATGGAATCGATGGGGAAGATCGTCGCCGACGCCATCGACGCCGGCGCCGTGGGCTTCTCGACCTCGCGCACCATCGGTCACCGCGCGTTGTGGGGCGAGCCGGTCCCCGGCACCTTCGCCGCCGACGAGGAGCTCCTCGAGATCGGCCGGGCGATGAAGCGCGTCGGCAAAGGCGTCTTCGAGATGATTCCGGCCGGCACCGTCGGCAAGCTCGAGTCACTCGGGGGAGAGAAGACGACGCAGGAGCTCGAACACGACCTGATGCGACGGTTCTCGCTCGAGTCGGGTCGGCCCGTCACGTTCACGCTCGTCCAGTCACCCGACTACGACCCCGACCTGTGGCGAGAGATCCTCCGGATGACCGACGACGCCAACGCCGAGGGCGCTCGCCTGCACCCGCAGGTGTCGTCGCGTCCGATCGGGTTCCTCACCGGCCTCAGCGCGTACCACCCGTTCATGCGCTGCCCCACGTACCTCGAGAAGCTCGCCCACCTCCCGCTCGCCGAGCGCGTCGTGGCGATGAGCGATCCGTCGGTGAAGGAGGCGCTGCTCACCGAGAAGGGCATCCGCCCCGATGCGCCGGGATCGATGGAGAACGTCTTCGGCCTGTTCGCCCGGTCGGCCGCCGTGATGTACCCGCTCGCGAACCCCGTCGAGCTCGAGCCGGGCATCGATCAGACGATCGGTGCGCAGGCTCGGGCCGCGGGCCGGGAGCCGCTCGACTTCCTCTACGACTTCCTCCTCGAGGACGGGGGCGCCCGCTTCGCCTCGCTCAGCACGGTCGACGTGCCTGCCCGCATGGACGTGCTCCGAGAGATGCTCGTCAACGAACACACGGTGACCGGGCTCTCCGACGCCGGAGCCCACGTGACGCTGATCTGCGACGGCACGATGCCCACCACGCAGCTGACGTACTGGACTCGTGATCGCGAGCGCGACGGTCGGCTGCCGATCGAGTTCGTCGTGCACAAGCAGACCGCCCGGAACGCGGCCCTGTACGGATTCCACGATCGCGGGACGCTCGCTCCTGGCAAGAAGGCCGACGTCAACGTCATCGATCTCGATCGGCTCTCGGTGTTCGCGCCGGTGGCGCACGACGACCTCCCCGCCGGCGGGACGCGGCTGATGCAACCGGTCGAGGGATACGTCGCCACGCTCGTCGACGGTGTGATCACCCGGGAGAACGACGCCGACACCGGAGCGCGCCCCGGCCGCCTCGTCCGTTCCTGACACATGTCGTGTGGGGTCAGGCCCCCGAACGCCGCCGCTGACCGGCGGTCCCTCGATCGGCTGACTGTCGATCCGCCCGTCGGGTGACGGCGAAGGCGCCGACGTCGGACGACGCATGGTCGTCGTCCGCGTACGGTTCCGCGGGTGAGTGACGTCGTGACGCGCCCCGACCACGATCAGCCGCCACGGCCGACGACCGATCGACTCGTCGATCTCGACCTCGTGCGTGGCGTCGCCGTGCTCGGGATCCTCCTCATGAACGTCGTCAACTTCGCCTACGGCGTGCCTGGCTACTTCAACATCGACGTGGCCGGATCCGACACGGCGATCGATCGCGCAGTCGGTGTGCTCGGCGAAGTGTTCGTCGACCAGAAGTTCATGGCCGTCTTCTCCATGCTCTTCGGCGCCGGGATCGTGCTCTTCCACGATCGGGCGATCGCCAAGGGCGCGAACGCCACTCGACTCAGCCTGTGGCGCAACGCGTTGCTCCTCCTGATCGGTCTGCTCCACACCGTGATCTGGGACGGGGACATCCTGGTCGTCTACGCGATCTGCGCTCCGTTCGTGATCGCCGCGCGACGGTGGTCCGATCGGACCCTGCTCGCCGTCGGAGCCGGCGTCGTTCTGCTCTCGCCCGTCGGTGCACTGCTCGCGCAGACCGATGTCGGACCGAACGGCGAAGGGCTCGGCGAGTACTGGGGCGTTCCCGGCGACATGTCGGACGCCGTCGGCGTGTGGTTGCTGGCCGACTTCTTCGTCCGAGCCTTCGGGCTGATGCTGATCGGCATCGTGCTGTACCGACGCGACTTTCTCTCCGGTGGATGGACGTCGGCCGCCTACCGACGAGTCGTCATCGTGGGTGGTCTCATCGGCGTCGCCCTCGCCTCCGTCGGCGTGATCTGGCTCTCGATCGAAGACTTCGACCCGTCGATGGCCGTCGTCGCCTCGATCCCGAACACCCTCGGCACGGTCCCGTCGGCGATGGCGATCGTGGCGGGCGTGATCCTCGTCGGCCGCGGACTCGCTGCTGCGGGCCGCACCGTCGTTCGCTCGAGGCTCGAAGCCGTCGGTCGGATGGCGCTGACCAACTACATCGCACAGACTCTGATCGGCGTGGTGCTGCTCGGTTCCGTCCTCGACGACCTCGGTCGCCTCGCCCTTCTCGGCGTCGTCGTCGCGGTCTGGGTGCTACAGCTGTGGTGGTCGACGGCGTGGCTCGCTCGGTTCCGGTACGGCCCGCTCGAGTGGGCGTGGCGGTCGGCGACGTATCGGAGTGCGCAACCCCTCCGCCGGCGAGGTGTCGCCCGGGGTCGGCGTCGCGCGACGTCAGTCGACGATGGCGTTGACCGTGCGGTGGAAGTGCTGGTTGCCGCCCTCGTTCCGACCGAGGAGGAATTCCGACTTCGCTCCCGAGGCGATGTTCTCGCCGATCCGGATGCCGGTGAAGTAGTCCTCGTCACGCACGACGTGGTCGTAGAAGGCGGCGGTCTTCTTGGCCAGCTCCCGCAACTCGTCGTCGGGTTCGGTCAGCGTGAGGAAGTTCTGGATGGTCACCGACGTGTCGGGGGAGTCCCCGGGGAACAGCTGCGACACCATGAGTCCCCGCTCGCCGACCGGGAAGCCGGCGATCGACACGTGGGGGAAGATCGTCCACACGCCGCCGTCGAACTCGGCGAGCGGGAGGTCGTCGTCGGCCACGTCGCGGAACTTCAGCACGCTCTCGTGCCAGGCGGTCATGCGGGTGTGCGGACCCCACGAGTCGTAGATCGGACGGCTCGAGAAGTCGGGTCCGAACGTGTCCCGGTGCAGAAAGGGGATGTGGTAGAAGTCGAGATACCCGTCGTAGGCGAGCTTCCAGTTCGGTCCGGGGATCTGCTGGTTGCCGAGGTGGTACCACGATCCGAAGTCGAAGTGGTCGAGCATCTGGGCGTAGTCGCCGAGGTGGGCGTCGACCGCCGCCTCCTGGTCGACGGTGCTGCCGGGATCGAGCGTGACCCAGATCAGTCCGCAGCGCTCGGCGGCCGGAAGTGAGGTCAGGGCGAGGCAGTCGACGTCGTCGATCTCACCGAAGTCGGAACGATTGGTCACCCCGACGAGAGCGCCGTCGGAGTCGTAGTTCCAGTTGTGATACGGACAGGCGAATCGACGGGTCGACCCCGCTCCTTCGTCGACGAGCTGCGCGCCTCGGTGTGAGCACATGTTGACGTGCGCCTTCACCGCGTTCTCCCGGTTGCGGGTGATGATCAGCTTCACCCCGCACACGTCCATCGCCTTGTAGTCACCCGGCTCGGGGATCTCGACCGAGAAGCCGAGCATGAGTGGGACCTTCTTGAAGATGCGGTCGACCTCGCGCTGCCACCGCTCGGGATCGGTGTAGTGGGTGACCGGCACGATCATGTGGTCGTCGACCTGCGGGAACGTGTCGTGCTCGACGTGCTCGATGGTGGAGCGCAGTCGGCGGATGATCTGGCTCCGTGCGGACTCGGTGGTCGCCATACGCCAACGGTAGGCGTGCGCGTGCCGCCCCCTCGGACCGGACATCACGTCTGGGGTCAGACCCCAGACGTGACATGTCACGTTCCGGGTCTGACCCCAGACGTGATCAGCTCGTCACGGCGCGGAGGAAGTCTTCGACGTCGGAGCGGTGGCGGGTGCGCTTCATGGGCGGGAGGGCGTTCACGATGTCCCACCGGTAGCCGGCCTTGCCGAGTCGGGGATCGAGCACGGCGACGACGCCCCGGTCGGTCGCGCTGCGAATGAGCCGCCCTGCGGCCTGCGCGAGCATCGTCGACGCCCGGGGCAGGTCGATCTGACCGAACGCCTCCCGCCCGAGCGCGTCGCGGCGAGCCGACAGCAAGGGATCGTCGGGGCGAGGGAACGGAATGCGATCGATCACCACCAGCGACAGCGTCCGACCCGGGACGTCGACACCCTGGAACAGGCCCGCCGTCGCGAACAGACAGGTCGCCTCGTCGTCGGCGAACGCCTTCACGAGTGCGGGCTTGGGCAGGTCGCGCTGGGTGAGGACGGGGAACCGCGGCCCGATTCGATCGCGCACGTTCTCGGCCGCCTCGTCCATCGCCCGGTAGCTCGTGAACAGGGCGAGTGTGCGGCCACCGGCGGCCTCGATCATGGCGGCGAGTTCCTCATCGGCCTGTTCCCGGAACGCGGCCGAGTTCGGGTTCGGGAGATGGATCGCGCAGTACAGCAGCGAGTGGTTCTCGTAGTCGAACGGGCTGCCGACGTCGAGGACCTCGATGCCCGATGGCCCGACACGGGACTCGACCGCATCGAGTCCCAACCGCTGCGGAAGGCTGGCCGGGATCGTGGCGCTCGTCAGGATCGCGGTGCGCCGATTCCAGACCCGTTCCACCAACGTGGGTCCGACGTCGAGCGGTGCCACCTCGAGCTGCGGCGACGACGGCGAGCCCGACACGAATGCCACCGCATCGGTGACACCGCCGCCGTCGCCGTCACGCGAGGAGCCGTCCTCGACCGTCCCGCCCGAGGCCGCACTCACACCGATCGTTCGCATGACGGCGTCGACCGCCTCGATCAACCGGGTGACGCGGGTCTGAGCCCGCAGTCGACGTTGCTGCGAGTCGTCGTCGGCCGGCTCGATCCGGCCCAGTACGTCGAGCGTCGAACCGAGCAGGAGCCGGGCCTCGATCAGCAGATCGCTGAGGTCCTCGGGCACGTCGCGGTCGAGGCGTGTGCCCGTCAGATCGCCGAGCGTGTTCCGGAACGCGTCGCCGAGTTCGGCGATCGAGCCGACGAGCTGCGGGTCGTCGATGATGCGCCGCACGGTCGCCGACGTGTCGACGAATCGCCAGGGCGAGATCGCCACCCCCACTGTGTCGCTCATGACGTCTTCGAGCACGTGCGCCTCGTCGAACACGACGACCTCGTGATCCGGGAGGATCGCTCCATCGGCGCCCACGTCGAGCCCGTAGAGATGGGTGTTGACGACGACCACCTCGGCCACCTGGGCGTGGCGTCGGGCTCGCTCGGCGAAACAGGGCTCACCGAGCGGGCAGCGCTCGGCACCCGGGCACTCGTCGCTGCCCACGCTCACCGATCGCCAGGCGGCGTCGCTGGGCGACCAGTCGAGCTCGGCCACGTCACCCGACTCGGAGCCTCCGGCCCACTCCGCGATCCGCTTGATCTCGGCTGCGGCCACCGGCGCCATGCCGTCGAGTTCGAGCTGGCCCTGATCGGGGTTCGCCATCTCCCGGAGCCGCTGCAGGCAGACGTAGTTCGACCGCCCCTTCAACACCGCCCAGTCGACCCCTCCCGCCATGGGGTCGTCGGCGAGCTGCTCGACCACGAACGGGAGGTCCTTCCCGGCCACCTGGTCCTGGAGCGCCTTGGTGGCCGTGACCACCACCGTCGTCCGGCCGGACAGCAACGCCGGCACCAGGTAGGCGAGTGTCTTCCCGGTGCCGGTTCCCGCCTGGGCGATGAGATGTTCACCCGACGAGATCGCCTCGGCGACGCGCCGCGCCATCTCGGCCTGGCCCTCACGTCGCTCGCTGCGTTCGAGAGCTCCGGTGACCGAGGCGAGGGCCGCGACCGCGTCGTCGGGGTCGAGCGGTCGAGCGCTGTCGCCGTACTCGTCGCTCACACGCTGCGCGCCGGGACCAACGCCAGCGCGGCGTCGAGTTCGTCAGCGCCGAAGTCGGGCCACGGAGTCTCGGTGAAGTGGATCGCCGCCCCGGCGGACTGCCACAGCAGGAAGTTCGACACACGCCGTTCGCCGGACGTGCGCACGAGCACGTCGACCGGTGGGAGGTCGGGGAGGTAGAGGTGCTCGGAGATCGAGTCGGGAGTGATGCCGGTCGGGCTGCGGCGTGCCTCCTCGACCGCCTGCACCAGCTCGGCACGTCCGCCGTAGTCGAACGCCACCGTGAGGGTCATCCCGGTGTTCTGGGCGGTGTCGGCGATCGCCTTGCGGATCGCCCGTTGGACGTACTTCGGCGTCCGCGCCTCGCGGGAGTCGAACGGGCGTCCGATCCACTGGATCCGAACGTCGAGCTCGTTCAGCTCGGCGACGCGGCCGAACAGCTTCTCGTGCAGTCCGAGGATGTGTCGGACCTCGGGGCGCGGACGTCGCCAGTTCTCGGTCGAGAAGCCGAAGACCGTGAGGTGACTGATGTCGCGCTGGACGGCGATGCGGACCAGCCGGGCGAGGTTCTCCTCGCCCTCGGTGTGTCCATCGGTCCGGGGGAGGTCGCGTGCAGCGGCCCACCGACCGTTGCCGTCCATGATGCACGCGACGTGAAGTCCCCGATTCACCGATGCGACGCTACTGGTCGCGCGGGCCCGACACCGGCGATTCGCGGACGGGATCTGTCGCGCGATCGGGGGCATCGCGTGGGAGACTGGCACGGTGACGTCGTCGCTCGACTCGGTTTCCGACGCCCTCGGGCGGTCGGATTCGACGCGTCAGTTCCTCCGCCACGTCATGGTCGTCGGCGGCACGCTGTCCGACTGGGACGAGTTGGGCGATGCCCGGTGGTCGCGGCGAGTGTCCGAACTGGGCGAGGTGGCGTCGAACGCCGGGGCGTCGTTCCTGACGCTGAGGGCCTTCGAGCCCGGCCCGATCCCGTCGACGAGCCAGCGGTGGGAGCGATTGGTCGACGGCTGTCACGTCGTCGTCGACCCCTGCGGCGACGGCCGGGAACGATTCGCCGAGTCGCTCGCCGCGCTTCCGGCCGACGAGCCGGTCAACGAGGCGTCGATCTCCGAGATGTTGTATGCCCCGGCCGACTGTGAGCCCGATCTCGTCGTCGTGCTCGGTGAACCGACGCGTCTGCCGCCCTCGATCGTGTGGGAGCTCGCGTACGGCGAACTCGTGTTCACGCCGCTGCGCTGGGACGAGCTCGGCGTCGATCATCTGGTCGAGGCGATCGCCGACTTCGCCCGCCGGGAGCGTCGCTTCGGCGGGATCGACGAAGACGACGCGTCCGAGGCGTGACGGCCGGCCGACGACCGATGGTGCCCGGCACCGCTCGTCGCTTCCGCACCTCATGCCGGGTGGGAGCGTCATGAGCGAGCTGTATCGCGACGTCGGTGTGGTGCTCCGCACCTACAAGCTGCGTGAGTCCGATCGCATCGTGGTGTTCCACACCAAGGAGAACGGGAAGGTGCGGGCGGTCGCCAAGGGTGTCCGCAAGACCCGGTCGAAGTTCGGCGCTCGACTCGAACCGATGAGCCACGTGCGGCTCCTGCTGTACCGCGGGCGGGAGCTCGACATCGTCAGCCAGGCCGAGGCGGTCGAGCCGCTCTCACCGATGCTGTCGTCGCTCGACCGGGCGTCGCAGGGTCTCGCCGCCCTCGAAGCGGTCGACCAGCTCGCGCTCGAACGGGAGCCCAACCCCGTGCTGTACCAGTCGCTGGTGGGTGTCCTACGCACGATCGCCGAGCGGCCGTCGCCGCTCAACGTCCCCGCTTTCTACTGGAAGCTTCTCGCTCGTGAGGGTTTCTCGCCGCAGCTCGACGTCTGCGTGCGATGTGGCGACGGCGAGCCCGACGTCGAACTCGTGGCGTTCGACCTGCAGGAGGGTGGGACGCTGTGCAGGTCCTGCCGGTCGGGTGGTGCCATCTCCGGTGCCGCCCTCGGCCTCCTGCGCGACATCCTCGGCGGACGCCTGCGCCACGCACTCGACCAGCCCGAGTCACCCGCCACCCACGAGGTGGCGTCGCTGGCGACTCGGGCGCTCGAGTTCCAGATCGAACGGCGGCTCAAGACCGTCGCCATGTTCGAAGCGCACTGACCGGCGAGACACTGCCGGGTATCTCAGAGCGGAAGTCCGTTGCAGTCGAACTCGGCGGGCACGACCTCGTCGATGGTGAGCCCCTCGGTGAACCCGTCGGAGGCGGGGACGTAGCCGAAGTGGAGGTGATCGACGCCGTGGAAGGCGGCCCAGCCCTCGAGGTAGGTGCCGGGAAGGTCGGCGTCCTCCCGGTACGAGGTGAGCTCGATCTCGCCGTCGTGGCAGATCGCCCCCTCGCCCGCCGTGATGGTTGCACCCACCAGGAACGTGAAGGGCGACTCGTCCTCCCAGCGCTGTTGGAACAGGCATCCGCCCTCGAGGAAGGAGAACACTCCGACCTTCACGTGTGACGCCGTCGACCCGACGCGCACCATGATCTCGGAGCCGCCCATCTCGTGGTTGACGTCGGCGAGCCCGAGCACGTCGACGTACCCCGGTCCGACGTCGTCGATGGCCATCTCGACCGGTCCGGGTTCGTGGACGACCCGTAGGAACCACTGTCCGTCTCGGACGTACGTGATCGTCTGCTCGGGGGTTCCATCGTTGAAGTAGTCGTGGAACTCGTCGGTCGCGATCGTCGCGTCGGGGCCGAGCGGCAGGACCGGCCCGCAGGGTCCGTCGATCGGCTCGGTGGAGACCGGCGGCTCGACGACCGACACGAGCTCGATGCATCCGTTCGCGTCGGTGGCGAACTCGAACACGGTGTCGGTCTCGAGGTCGTGGACCCGGGGACGATCACCGTCGTCGGTGTCCCGAGGGTCGATCTGTGCGGCGAATCCGGCGACCGGGGGAACGAGCGCCTCCGAGGTGACCCCGTTCTCGAGGACGCGGACACGGAAGCCATCGCCTGCGCCGTAGACGGTCACGGCGTCGTCGTCGGCGCCGTCGCCATCGGTGTCCCACAGACGCGTCGGCATCGAGTCGGGCCGTGGAGGGAGCTGATCGAACGTCCCGCAGGTCACGGCGTCGACGGGAGACGCAGAATCGACAGCGGCCATGGTCGGCACCGCCGACGAGCTGGGCGTCGGCACCGCCGACGAGCTGGGCGTCGGCGCCGAGGTGGTGGTGGGCGGAGTCGACGTCGTCGTGGAGGTCGTGTTCGTCGGGACGGTGGCGGACGAGGCTGCCGGCGCGGGCTCCGACGCGGTGACCGGCGTGTCCTCGGTGGTGTCGGCGGGCGGCGCAGCGCCGACGGCGCCACCCCCGGTGGAGTTGGTGCGTTCGGTGCCGCAGGCGGACAGTGCGATCGCTGCGGTGACGGCGGTGGCGAGCAGGTGTGTGGCGGGACGGTGCGTGCGCTTCATGTCGGTCCGGAGACGCACCCTCCGCCGCCCTTGCACTTTTGTGTCTTCCTCCCGCGGTTGCGACATGACGACTCGGTGACGATTCGCGACGTCGAGCGGGCGCGGGAACCGGGCGGCGTCTGAAGAGCGTCGAAGCCCCGTGAACCACCGCAGCATGAACACGTACATCGCCGCCCTCGTGGCGGCCGGACTCGTGGTCGGAGCGTGTGCCTCCGACGACGACAGCGATGCGGCCGAGGTGTCCCCGGACGCCGAGGCCGAGTTCGATTCCGGCGACGACGCCTCCGAGGCCGTCGACGACTCCGGGCGCGCCGGGGCGCCCGCCGACGGTGAGGCCGACTTCGCCGATCCACCGTCGACTTCGCCCGCATCGGCGTCCGGCGACGAGTCGGACGACGCCATGGACGAGGAGGAGGCCATGGACGAGGAGGCGATGGACGAGGAGGAGAGCAGCGCCTCGGACGACGCTGCCGCCGACGGTGCCGACCGGGCCGAGACCGACGCGTCCGGCGACGAGGCCTCCGACGGGGGATTGTTCGACGAGCCCAGCACGGTGTCGGGGGAGGACGCCGAGGCCGATGCCCGTTTCGAGGACAACCGGTTCGAGGACTACGGCTACCGCGACTTCATCGATGCCGACGACGACCCGCTCTCGACGTTCGCACTCGACGTCGACACCGGGTCGTATTCGATCGCTCGCCGCTGGATCGAGGAGGGGTCGCTCCCACCCCGTGAGAGCGTGCGCCCCGAGGAGTACGTCAACGCCTTCGACTACCGCTACGACACGCCGAGGCGGGGCCTGGAGATCTCGGTCGACGGCGGACCCTCGCCGTTCGACGACGACAACGTCCTGGTGCGGGTCGGCGTCCAGGGTGAGATCGTCGCCGACGAGGATCGCGGCGACGCCGCCCTCACGTTCGTGATCGACACGTCGGGCTCGATGGATCGCGACGATCGGCTCGGCCTCGTGAAGGAGTCGCTCGACATCCTCGTCGAGGAACTCGAGGAGGACGACACCGTCGCGATCGTGACGTACAGCGACAGCTCGGGGGTCGTGCTCGAGCCGACGCCCGTGTCGGAGCGCAATGCGATCCTCGACGCGATCGACGACCTCGGCCCGGGCGGATCGACCAACCTCGAAGCCGGTCTGCGGACGGGCTACGACCTCGCTCGGGAGGCGTTCGACGACGGCGGGATCAACCGGGTGGTGCTGGCCTCGGACGGTGTGGCCAACGTCGGGATGACCGATCCGGACGCACTGGCCGCCATGATCCGCGAGGACGCCGATCGGGGCATCGACCTCGTCACGGTCGGGTTCGGCATGGGCAACTTCAGCGACGTGACGATGGAGCAGCTCGCCGACAACGGCGACGGCTTCTACGCCTACGTCGACACCGAGGACGAGGCCGAGCGTCTGTTCGAGGACGAGCTGACCTCGACGCTGCTGACGGTGGCGAAGGACGCCAAGATCCAGGTCGAGTTCGATCCGGACGTCGTCGAGTCGTACCGCCTGATCGGCTTCGAGAACCGTGGTGTGCTCGACAGCGACTTCCGCAACGACGACGTCGACGCCGGTGAGCTCGGCGCCGGCCACCAGGTGACCGCCATCTACGAGGTCGAGCTGGAGCGGGGCGTCGATCTCGACGACCGCGACGAGATCGGCGAGGTGTTCCTCCGCTGGGAGCACCCCGAGACGGGTGAGGTCTCGGAGATCGACGAGGACATCGATCTGCGCGACGTCGAGCCGAACTGGGGCGACACCGACATCGACTTCCAGCTGGCCACGACGGTCGCCACGCTGGCCGAGAAGCTGCGGGACAACCCGTTCGCAGACGACGTCGACCTCGACGCCGTGGTCGAGGAGCTCGACCGCCTCGCCGACGAGTACGACACCCCCGAGGTCGACGAACTCGCCGACCTCGCCGACCGGGCCGCCGAACTCACCTGACTCCCTGCTACCACGTGTTCCGACGAGCCCGGGACTCGACGGAACACTCGGTCGTCACACTCGGTCCTCAGCGTGCTGGCGACGACTGGCAGACTCGCCGGATGGCGGGGCTGATCGCGATCGATCTCGACGGGACCCTGCTCGGCGCGTTCGGCGAGCTGTCCGAGCGAAATGCCGCTGCGCTCACCGGGGCATCCGCCGCCGGATGGACCGTCGTCCTGGCGACCGGGCGCCCGCCGCACCTCACGACCCACCTCGCCCCGCAGCTCGACGGCGTGGTCAGCCACGTCGTCGGTGCGAACGGGTCGATCGTCGCCACGTTCCCGACGTCACCCGACGGCGAGCCCGAGCTCCTCCACCTGGCCAGCTTCGAGTTCGACCTGGCCGACAGGATGGTCCGGGATCTCCGAGCCGCCGACGCCGGATACCGCTTCGCCATCGCCACCGACCACGGCTTCGCCCACGAGGACGGATTCGCCGATCGCATGCCGGCTGCGGTGGCCGGTCCGCCCGTCGACGACGTTCTGACGATCGGCGGCACCGAGGCGTTCAAGCTGCTCGTGTTCCACGATCAGCACGACGTCCACGAAGTGTCGCGCCGGATCCCTCCCGTCGTCCGAGCCACGATCGAGGCCGTCGAACGAGCCGGCGCGCAGTCGGTCGGTGAGTTCGCCGTGAGCCACATGGGCGCCGACGCCGCCGAGATCGGTCCGGCCGCCACCGACAAGGGGGCAGGGCTGCGTTGGTTGTGCGATCACCTCGGGGTGCCGGCCGCCGACGTGGTGGCGTTCGGCGACGAACTCAACGACCTCACGATGCTGGAGTGGGCGGGCACGTCGTACGCGATGGAGAACGCGGCGCACGACGTGAAAGCGGTGGCCGACCACGTCGCTCCGCACCACGTCGACGACGGCGTCGCCCAGGTCGTGGAGAAACTCATCCGACGCTCGGCTTGATCGTAGATTCATGTGAATCTATTCTGGCAGCGTGCCCGGCGTCAGCCGCCGTGACTCGGCGTTCCTCGACACGTACCTGCCGTACGTGCTGCGTCGCGCCGACCAGACGTTGTCGGCGCCCTTCTACGTCGTCCTCACCCAGCACGGCATCGCCCGATCCGAGTGGCGCCTGCTCGCCGTGCTCGAGGATCTCGGAGAGCTGTCGGTGCTCGATCTCGCCGCCGAGTCGCTGAGCCCGCAACCCACGGTCACCCATGCCCTGCGACGGCTCGAGAAGCGCGGACTCATCGCCCGCACCACGGGCGAACACGACAAGCGCCAGCGTTTCATCTCGATCACGCCGGCCGGATCGGAACTGACGACCACACTCATCGCC
The DNA here is from genome assembly GCA_039185545.1 of Actinomycetota bacterium. Classification (GTDB taxonomy): domain Bacteria; phylum Actinomycetota; class Acidimicrobiia; order Acidimicrobiales; family Ilumatobacteraceae; genus Ilumatobacter_A. Next base: position 9,720 of record JBCDAK010000028.1, on the reverse strand, counting down.
GAGGCGCAGCGACTCGAAACCGACGCACTCGCCGACCTCCGCGACGATCACGACGGCGACGCCGAACTCGGTGACATCGACGACCTGATCTCCCGCCTGCGTGTATTGACCGCACGGCTCGAGGCCCGAGCGAGCACGACCTCCGAGGAGACCGAAGCCGGATGACCACGACGAGCCGCACGTTCAGCGGCGGGAAGGGACCGACGTGACCGATCTCGTGTACGACCCGAGCACCGCGACCCGACGACGCCCGTTCAGCCTCCAGCGGTGGATCGACGAGCACCGCGAACAACTCGTGCCGCCGGTCGCCAACAAGCAGGTGTGGCGCGAGGCCGACATGATCGTGATGATCGTCGGCGGCGGCAACCAGCGGAACGACTTCCACGAGGACCCGCGGGAGGAGTTCTTCCACCAGCTCAAGGGCGACATGATCCTGTGGATCTGGGAGGGCGAGGGGACCGAGCCGTACCCGATGCCGATTCGCGAGGGCGAGGTCTACCTCCTGCCGCCGAACCTCTGGCACTCGCCGCAGCGCCCCGATCCCGACTCGATCGGACTCGTCGTCGAGTACCAGCGACCCGCCGGCGAGATGGATGCGTTCGTCTGGGCGTGTGGAGAGTGCTCGTCGGTGGTGCATCGGGTCGAGGTTCAGGTGCAGGCGATCGACGAGGACCTGCCGCCGCTGTTCCGAGCGTTCGACGAGAGCGTCGAGGCCCGCACGTGTCCGAACTGCGGCGCCCTCCACCCGGGCAAGGCCGGCCGTCTGTGACGACGATCGACGAACGTCCTGCCGTCGATCCCGCGACCGCCACCGCGGCCGAGCTCGACGCGGCCGATCCGCTCGCCGGGTTCCGCGACGAGTTCGAGCTGCCCGACGGGATCTACCTCGTCGGCAACTCTCTCGGTGCATTGCCGAAGGCGGCGCGGGCGAACGTGATGACCGAGTTCGACCGGTGGTCGACCCTCGGCGTCGAAGGGCACTTCACCGGTGAGCTCGGGTGGAAGGACTACCACGAGCTGCTGGCCGAACCACTCGCCCGGATCGTCGGGGCGCACGCCGACGAGGTCGTGGCGATGAACGCGCTCACGGTCAACCTGCACCTGCTGATGGTCAGCTTCTACCGACCCACGCCTGAGCGGCACAAGATCATCATCGAGAGTCACGCCTTCCCCTCCGACCACTTCGCCGCCGAATCGCAGATCCGACAGCGCGGGTTCGATTCAGCGACATCACTCGTGTGCCTGTCGCCACCGGACGGGGAGCAGACGCTGCGCCGAGACGACGTGCTCGCCGCCATCGCCGAACACGGCCCCGAACTCGCCCTCGTCCTCCTCCCCGGAGTGCAGTACTACACCGGCCAGGTGTTGCCGATGGCCGACATCGTCGAGGCGGGCCATGCCGTCGGCGCCGTCGTCGGCTTCGACCTCGCCCACGCCGTCGGGAACATCGAACTCTCGCTGCACGAGTGGGACGTCGACTTCGCCGCCTGGTGCACGTACAAGTACCTCAACAGCGGACCCGGGGGAGTGGCGGGTGCCTTCGTCCATCGTCGCCACGTCGACGACCAGACGTTGCCGAAGTTCCTCGGCTGGTGGGGCACGCGTTCTTCGACCCGCTTCGAGATGACCACGACGTTCGATCCGATCCCCACGGTCGAGTCGTGGCAGCTCTCGAACGCGCCGATCCTGCCGATGGCGACGCTTCGTGCGTCCCTCGAACTGATCGATCGAGCCGGCGGCGTCGCCGCTCTCCGCAGCAAGTCCGAGCAGCAGATCGTCTTCTTCGACCGACGTCTCGACGAGCAGCTCGCCGGACGCGTCGAGAACATCACGCCACCGGCTCTCGCCGATCGCGGATGTCAGTTCGCCCTGCGGGTCGTCGCCGGCGACGGCAAGCGGGTGTACGAGGAGCTCGAACGGGCCGGCGTGCTGTGCGACTGGCGCGAGCCAGACGTCATCCGCGTGGCACCCGTACCGCTGTACAACTCGTTCGACGACATCGACCGCTTCGTCCACCTCCTCGACGGGATCGTCGCATGAGCGATGCCTCACCCGTCTCCGTCGTCGGCGCCGGACCGGCCGGTGCGCTGATGGCGACGTACCTCGCCCGTCAGGGCCACGACGTCGTCGTCTACGAGAGTCGGCCCGACCTCCGTCGCACCGACATCGATGCCGGGCGGTCGATCAACCTCGCGCTCGCCACCCGCGGGATCGTCCCGCTCGTCGACATCGGCGTGATCGATCGGGTCGATGAGATCACCATCCCGATGCGCGGCCGAATGATCCACGCCGTCGGCGACCCGACCCCCGACCTGCAGCCGTACGGCAGCAAGAAGCACGAGGTCATCCACTCGGTGTCGCGGGCCGACCTCAATGCGATCCTGCTCGACGCCGCGGAAGAGACCGGCCGCGTCCGGATCGACTTCGAACGCCCGCTCGACTCGGTCGACCTCGACGCGTCCACGCTCCGGTTCACGGACGGATCGACCGCGCCGTTCGAATTCGTGGTCGGTGCCGACGGTGCCGGCTCACGAGTGCGTGCGGCGATCGCCGCCGCGGGCGCCTGCACATTTCGCACCGACTGGCTCGACCACCAGTACAAGGAACTCACGCTCCCGCCCGCAGACGACGGCAGCCACCGCATCGACCGCAACGCGCTCCATGTGTGGCCGCGTGGCGAGTTCATGCTCATCGCACTCGCGAACCCGGCAGGCGACTTCACGATCACGCTGTTCGCCCCGACCGAGACGTTCGACGCACTCGTCACGGCCGACGAGATCGACGCGTTCTTCGCCGCGGAGTTCCCCGACTTCGCCGCGATGGTGCCCGACCTCGCCGATCAATACCTCGCGAACCCGACCGGTGACCTCGGCACGCTGCGCGCCGACGGGTGGAGCTTCGAGGACCGAGCCGTCATCCTCGGCGACGCTGCGCACGCCATCGTGCCGTTCCACGGCCAGGGGATGAACGCCGCTCTCGAATCGGCGCGAGCACTCGACCGCCATCTCCGCGCCCACCCCGGCGATCGGGCGGCTGCATTCCGGGCGTACGAGCGCGAGCGCAAGCCCGACGGCGATGCCATCGCCGAGATGGCCCTCGGCAATTACGTCGAGATGCGGTCGGGGGTGATCGACGCCGACTATCTCGCCCGCCGCGAGATGGCGCTCGACCTCGAGCGGCGTCATCCCGACCGACTGAGCCCTCGCTACAACATGGTGATGTTCTCGACGATGCCGTACGCCGAGGCGAAGTCGCGGGCGGACCGTCAATACGAGATCATCGGCCGCGCGCTCGCCGATCCGACGCTCGACGTCGACGCACTCGTCGCCGAACTGCCTCCGCTCGCCGAGCTCGATCCGCTCGCCGACCCGAAGGCGCTGTCGGTGTCATGAGGCGGTCGTGAGCCTCCCGTTCGAGAACGACGACGACTTCACGTACGGCAGCTACCTGAAGATCGACGAGTTGCTCAGGCTTCAGCAGTGCGTGTCGGTCGACCCGGTCACGGGCGAACCCGAGCACGACGAGACGCTGTTCATCGTGATCCACCAGGTCTACGAGCTGTGGTTCAAGGAGCTGCTCCACGAGCTCGACCACATCGTGCGGATGTTCGACGCCGACCACGTGCACGCCGCCCGCCAGCACCTCAAGCGGGTGCTGAAGATCATGAAGACGCTCGTCGGTCAGGTCGACGTGTTGGAGACCATGACGCCCGCGGAGTTCGCCAGCTTCCGGTCGTTCCTCGCGAACGCGAGCGGGTTCCAGTCGGCGCAGTTCCGCGAGCTCGAGTTCGCTGTCGGCATCAAGGACCGGATCCAGCTCGACTGGTTCACCGGCAACGAGGGCGAGCGGCTCCGCCGGCGTTACGACGAGCCGACGCTGTGGGATGCGTTCGTACGGATGATGGACCGGTACGGCATCGACGTGCCCGACGACGTGTTGCATCGCGACGTGCGCGAGCCCGTCGAGCCGAGCGACGACCTGCAGAAGGCCATGGTCGCGCAGTACCACGAGGAGGGGTTCGCCGCGATCTGCGAGACGCTGACCGACCTCGACGAGGGCCTCCAGGAGTGGCGCTACCGCCACGTGATGATGGTCCGCCGCACCATCGGCACACGGCCGGGCACCGGCGGATCCGATGGCGCCTCGTACCTCCAGACGACTCTCTTCCGACCGGCCTTCCCCGACCTGTGGGCCATCCGGACGGCCTTCTGACGACGAGACGAGGTGACGATGACCACGACCGACCTGCCGCCCGGCTCCGCGTCCGCGACGACGTCGTACGCGTATCCGGATCTGGCGCTGTTCATCGACGGGGAGTGGCGGACGACCGACGACGCCCTGCCGGTCGTCAACCCCGCGACCGAGCGGGAGATCGGCCGCGTCCCGGTCGCGACGGCCACCGATCTCGACGATGCGCTGGCCGCCGCCTCTCGAGGCTTCGAGGTCTGGAGTCAGACGTCGCCGAGAGACCGTTCCGACGTGATCCGTGCCGCCGCCTCGCTGATGAGCGAGCGGCGCGACGAGATCGCGCACGCCATCACGAGCGAACACGGCAAGCCGTTTCGCCAGGCGCAGCTCGAGGTCGACCGTGGCTGTGAGTTCTTCGAGTGGGATGCCGGCGAGGCCCTCCGCACCTATGGACGGGTGATCCCGAGCGGACCGGGGATCAAGCACGTGGTGCACCACCAGCCGATCGGCCCGGTGGCGGCGTTCTCGCCGTGGAACTTCCCGATGAGCCAGCCGTCGCGCAAGGTCGCCGGTGCGCTGGCGTCGGGCTGCTCGATCGTGTTCAAGGCCGCCGAGGAGACGCCGGCCGGAGCGATGCACATCGCCCGCGCGTTCCACGACGTCGGGCTGCCGCCCGGAGTGCTCAACCTCGTGTTCGGCGTACCGACGCAGATCTCCGAGCACCTCATTCCGAGCGACGTCATCAAGCTGGTGGCGTTCACCGGGTCGACGGCCGTGGGACGCCAGCTCACCGGTCTGGCGTCCGACCACATGACGCCCGTGCTGATGGAGCTCGGCGGCCACGCGCCGGTCGTCGTGTGCGAGGACACCGACGTCGAGTCAGCAGCGGTCAGTTCGGCGGTGCGCAAGTACCGCAACGCCGGCCAGGTGTGCACGTCGCCCACCCGCTTCTTCGTGCACGAGTCGGTCTTCGACGAGTTCCTCGACGGCTTCGTCCGGCGCGCGGAGTCGACCGTCGTGGGCGACGGGATGGACCCATCGGTCGAGATGGGTCCGCTCGCGAATGATCGGCGTCTCCCGACGCTGACGGAGTTGGTCGGCGACGCGCAGCAGGCGGGGGCCGAGCTCGTGACGGGCGGCGGTCGGATCGGTTCGACCGGCTACTTCATGGAACCGACCGTGCTCGCCCACGTGCCCGACCAGGCGCGGGTGATGCAGGAAGAGCCGTTCGGGCCGGTCGCCATCATCAACCCGGTTCGGTCGATCGACGAGGCGATCGAGAAGGCCAACTCGGTTCCGTACGGGCTCGCCTCGTACGGGTTCACCAACCGCGCCGACTACGTCGACCGGCTCGTCGACGGGATCCAGGCGGGCAACCTGTCGATCAACACGCTCGAGGCGTCGCTGCCGGAGACGCCGTTCGGCGGTGTGAAGTCGAGCGGCTACGGCCGTGAGGGCGGTGCCGAGGGGCTGCACCACTACACGATCGTGAAGAACGTGTCGCACAGCATCGGGATCGTGTGAGAACGCGGCGTGAGGAGAACGTGATGACCGATCAGCTGACCGAGTTGTCGCCCGCCAAGGTGCGGGCGAAGGAGACGATGACCGGCATCTGGGCGGCGGCGCTGATGCCGTTCACCGCCGATCACCGGATCGACGAAGACGGGTTCCGTGAGAACGTCCGCCATTGGGTCGACGACCTCGGGATCGCGGGGCTGTTCATCTCGGGCAAGCAGGGTGAGTTCTTCTCGATGAGCGTCGACGAACGCAAGCGATCGTTCGAGCTGGCGGTCGAGGCATGTGCGGCGGCAGACGGGACCGGACAGACGATCATGTCCTGCTCCGACCAGAACCTCGACGTGGTGCTCGACCTCGCCCGACACGCCGAGACCGTCGGCGCCGACTACATCGTCGTGCACGCTCCAGCGCTGCACTTCTCGACGGCGCAGGACGAGACGTTGCTCGGCTACTACCGCACGGTCGCCGAGGCGGTCGACATCGGGATCGCTCTGTGGAGCCATCCCGACAGCGGCTACCTGATGTCACCCGAGCTGTGCGATCGGCTCGCCGACATCGACAACGTGGTGGCGATCAAGTACAGCGTCCCGCGTCACATGTACGTCGAGCTGTCGGAACTGGCGTCCGACCGGATTCAGGTGTCGACGGCGTCCGAGGTCGAGTGGCTCGACAACATCGTCGAGCTCGGCTGGGAGCTGTACCTCTGCTCGTCGCCACCGTTCCTGCTGCAGACCGCCGTCGATCGCCGGATGCACGAGTACACCCACGCGGCCTTCGCCGGTCGGGCCGAGGAGGCCCGGGCGATCAGCGCGAGCCTCGACCCGGTGCGAGCGGCGTTGCGCGACACCCGCCCACCCGAGAAGCCCCACGCACACCAGAAGTTCTGGCAGGAGCTGCTCGGCCAGGTCGGGGGAGCCGTGCGCGCCCCACTCCTCGAACTCACCGACGCCGAGAAGGATGCAACGAGGGGAGCGTTCGAGTCCTGCGGCCTCCAGCTCCCGTGAACGACAGTGTGGGTCAGGCACGGAGTGTCGCCTCGTTGATCGGTCGGTGAGGGTGCTCCGGGTCGGAGTCCTCGGATGGGGCGCGATCGGCTCGGCGGTCGGCCGTCGGCTGCTCGACGGAGCTGTCCCCGGCGCGGAACTGGCGGCGATCGCCACGCGCACCCCTCCCGATGACCCTCCGGTCCCGGTGACGTCGCCCACGGAGTTGGCGGAACGGTGCGAGGTCGTCGTGGAGGCCGCCGGCCACGCGGGTCTGCGGGACCACGTTCCGGGTCTCCTCGCGGCCGGGTGTCGGGTGATCGTCGTGTCGAGCGGTGCGCTCCGTGACCCGGCGCTGTTCGAGACGATCGCGGGGGCTGGCGGCGACCGCGTGGTGATCTCGAGCGGCGCGATCGGTGGCCTCGACATCATCGAGGCGTGTCGCCACGCAGGCGAGATTCACTCGATCCGTCTGACGACCACGAAGCCGCCGCACACGCTCTCTCGACCGTGGATGAGCGAGCAGATGGTGGCGGCGCTCGACGCCGGCGACGAGGTCGTCGAGTGTCTCGACGGCCCGGCCGACGAGGCGGCGGCGAAGTTCCCGGCCTCGGTCAACGTGGCGGCGACGTTGGCGCTGACCGCACGGTCATGGGACCTGGTCCATGTGCGGGTGGTGGGCGATCCGATGGCGACCGGGAACACGCACGTCGTCGAGATCGATGCCGACGCAGGCAGCTACCGCATCGAGCTCGTCAACCGACCGCTCCCCGACAATCCGACGTCGAGCGGTCTCGTCGTGGGCTCCGTGCTGCGTGACGTGTCGGTGCTGGTGGAGCGCCGGTCGTCGGCCGAGTCTCGATGACTCACCGAGGGAGCGGATCGCCGCCGCGGGTCCGGGTTCGGGCCAGACCGTGGGTGGTGAGGCGGGTCATCTCGATGATCCCGACGGCGCCAGCGGGGCTCGGATCGGCGCCCCACCTCCCTCCATCCCGGATGACGTCGGGGTGAGCCACGGATCGACCGCGTTCACGATCGGGGTGTCGGCACCACCTGCGCGCCGGTGTGACGGCGCGTTGGATCAGGCCACGATGGACCGATGGACACAGCCCCGAGTCTCGACGGTCGCCGATTCCGCGACGTCACGGTCGATCACGCCGGCGATGTCGGTGCCGACACCGTGTTCGACTATCGGGAGGAAGCCGACGGGGTGGTCCACGCCCGGTACGAGGGAGGGACGGTCCGTCTCGGCTTCCTCGTCGGGATGCGCTCCGGCGACGAACTCGAGTTCCGCTACTCCCACGTGACCGTCGACGGTGAGTCGGCGTCGGGCCAGTGCCGAAGTCGCGTCACGCAACTCGACGACGGACGACTCCGCCTCGAGGAGCGCTGGGAGTGGACGAGCAAGCCGGGCGCGGGCACCAGCGCGCTCGAGGAGGCCGGACCCGGCTCGTGACTCGGATGTGATCGGGCTGCGTCAGGCGAGTTCGATGCTCACCGGCACGGGTCGGTTCAGCGTGTGGCCGACGGGTGACGTGCCGACGACCTGCTCGTGGAGCTGGGCGAGCTGCTCGGGTGTGGCGTCGCTGTCGATGTTCACCGACGCCCGGATCGACTGGTACCCGGCATGACCGTCGGGGTCGAGGCCGAGGAAGGTCTTCAGGTTCAGGTCGCCCTCGAGGTCGATCGAGAGGTCGTTGATGTCGATGCCCAGACCCGTCGCGTTGGCGGCGTAGCCCACCGCGAGGCAATTGCCGAGCGCACCGAGAAGTTGTTCGACCGGGTTGGCAGCGGTGTCGTCGCCGCCGAGCGCTGTCGGCTCGTCCGAGGGGACGGGTGAGAACTCGCGCACGGTCGCCTGCGACCGAAAGCCGCCGTTCCACTCGACGCTCGCTCGCCACGTGGTCGCGGCGACGTCCGGCTCGGACTGGATCTTGCCCGCCAGTCCGGCGACGGCGTCGATGTCGACGTCGTTGAGGCGGGTCGTCGTTGCCGTGGCGGTGGTGTCGGTCGTCATGAAGGATCCCCGTTTCGTCAATCTCGTAAAAGTTGATCGGATTGGTCGGGTATTGAAGTCGACGGGCCGGCCGGCCGTCAACTCGGACCGTTCGGACGCGAGCGTCCGGCCGCATCGAATCCGGTGCAATCGCATACGGTCCGGCGGGGACACGGAACGAGGGCACCGAGGGGAGGCCAGATGGGCCAGCTGGACGGCCGAGTGATCCTGATCACCGGAGCAGCGAAGGGGCAGGGCGCGGCCGAAGCGATGATGGCGACCTCCCGAGGGGCCATCGTCGTGCTCGCCGACGTCGACGACGGCGCAGGCCGCGCCACCGCTGCGGAGGTCGGCGGTACCTATGTCCATCTCGACGTGAGCTCGAGCGCCGACTGGCGAGCGGTCGTCGAGTCCGTCGTCGAGGAACACGGACGTCTCGACGGTCTCGTCAACAACGCGGGGATCTTCTCGCCGGAGGGTCTCCTCGACGGGTCCGAGGACACCTACCGTCGAGTGGTCGACGTCAACCAGGTCGGCGTGTACCTCGGCATGCAGGCGGCGGCCCCGGTCATGATCGACGGCGGAGGCGGCAGCATCGTCAACATCTCGTCGGTCGCCGGAAAGCGGGGCCACCGATCGGTCGCTTACGTCGCCAGCAAGTGGGCGGTCACGGGCATGACCAAGAGCGCCGCTCGGCAGCTCGCCAAGCACGGAGTGCGCGTCAACTCGGTCCATCCCGGGGCGATCGAAACCGACATGTTGAACGATCTCGGCCAGACCACCGTCGATCGTCTGCTCGATCAGGTTCCGATGGGTCGATCGGCGACGGCCGACGAGGTGGCGTCGACCGTCATGTTCCTCCTGAGTGATGACGCGAGCTACGTGACGGGTGCAGAACTCGTCGTCGACGGCGGCTTGATCGTCTGAGCCGCGCGAAACGCCACGCCGGCGACCACCGACGGTCGCTCCGACGAGCGACCTCGTCGGCGAGCCCTTGGACGATCGTCGATCGGTCGTGATCGACTGCGATCCGGG
>JBCDAK010000027.1:0-31998 GCA_039185545.1 Actinomycetota bacterium | reverse complement strand
CCTGCCCGACAAGGCGATCGACCTCATCGACGAGGCCGGCTCCCGCCTGCGCATCAAGCGCATGGCCACGCCGCCCGACCTCCGTGAGATCGAGACCAAGCTGCTCGAGGTGCAGGAGGCCAAGAAGGCCGCCGTCGAGGAGCAGCAGTTCGAGGAGGCTGGCCGCCTTCGCGACGAGGAGAAGAAGCTCCTCGAGGAGAAGGCCGAGAAGGAGTCCGAGGTCAAAGCCGAGGGCGTCGACCTCTTCGACGAGGTCGACGAGGAGGCCGTCGCCGAGGTGCTCAGCCTCTGGACCGGCATCCCCGTGTACAAGCTCACCGAGGAGGAGACCGAGCGTCTCCTCAACATGGAAGGCGAGCTGCACAAGCGGATCATCGGCCAGGAGAACGCCATCAAGGCGGTGTCCCAGTCGATTCGCCGCACCCGGGCCGGCCTGAAGGACCCGAAGCGTCCATCGGGCTCGTTCATCTTCCTCGGCCCCACCGGCGTCGGCAAGACCGAGCTGGCCAAGACGCTCACCGAGTTCCTGTTCGGCAGCGACGACTCGATGATCACGCTCGACATGTCCGAGTACATGGAGCCGCATGCGGTGAGCCGTCTCGTCGGTTCGCCTCCCGGCTACGTCGGCTACGAGGAGGGCGGTCAGCTCACCGAGGCCGTGCGTCGCAAGCCGTTCAGCGTCGTGCTCTTCGACGAGATCGAGAAGGCGCACCCCGACGTGTTCAACACGCTCCTCCAGATCTTGGAGGAAGGTCGCCTCACCGACTCGCAGGGCCGCTCGGTCGACTTCCGCAACACGGTGCTGATCATGACGTCCAACCTGGGCACGCAGGATCTGCGCAAGGCCAACGTCGGCTTCACCACCGACGACTCCGCCATGAGCTACGAGCGCATGAAGGAGAAGGTCAACGACTCGCTGAAGCAGCACTTCCGGCCCGAGTTCCTCAACCGCATCGACGAGACCATCGTGTTCCACGAGCTCGCCCGCGACGAGGTGCTCCAGATGGTCGACATGCAGACCAAGCGTCTCGTCGACCAACTCGAGGGTCAGGGTCTCGGCATCGAGATCAAGCACGAGGCCAAGGAGCTGCTCGCCGAGCTCGGCTACGACCCGCAGCTCGGTGGTCGTCCGTTGCGCCGTGCGATCCAGCGCTACGTCGAGGATCCGCTGTCCGAGAAAATCCTGTACAAGGAGTTCTCGGCCGGCGAGATCATCGTCGTCGACGTCGAGGACGATCCCGAGAACGAGGGTCGTCAACGGTTCACGTTCGACGCCGTCGAGGGGTTCGTTCCCCCGTCGTCGGTCGAGCTCGAGATGACCGCCACGGAGAACCCGCAGAGCTCCGAGGGGTCGGCGCCCGACGGCGGCGGAGGCGAGCTGCCCCCGCCCGACGTCGACTGATCCGATTCCGGTGTCGCCCGTCCGGCGGCACGACCGAACGGCACACCGCCCGCTCCGTCCATCGGGGCGGGCGGTGCCGCGTCCAGCCGCGGACGCTCTGGCATGATCGACGGGTGAGCGGTCAGGTGGCGCGGCGGTGCATGTTCGCCGCGATCGCGATGCTGCTGCTGTCGGCATGTCGACTCGACGTCACGGTCGACATCGACGTCGAACCCGACGGCACGGGCAGCATCGTCGTCACGACCGTGGCCGACGCGGCGCTCGTCGAGCGGGTGCCCGATCTGGCCGAGCAACTCGTGCTCGACGACGTGGTCGCCGCTGGCTGGGTGGTCGACGGTCCGACGCCGACCGAGGACGGCGGACTGCGCATCGTGCTGAGCCACACGTTCAGCAGCGACGACGAGGCGACCAACCTGATCCGCAGCCTCGGCCCGCCATTCCGCAGCACTCCGAACGCCAAGGAGGTCGGACGCGGCGTGGTCGGCGACGTCACGAACAACAGCCTCAGCTTCGGCCTCACGCTGCCCGAGGGCTTCGCCGAGTTCGCCGACGCCGACCTCGTGTCGACGGTGGGGGCGGTGCCCTTCGCCGACGAGTTCGCTGCGGCGGGTGCGACGCCCGAGACCTCGATGAGCGTCACGGTCACCGCCGACCTGCCCGGGGCCATCGACGACTCGCGGACGACGAGCGAGACCGTCGATGGACGTCTCCGGTGGGAAGCGGATCTCTCGCCAGGGGGCTTCGTGCTGGTCGAGGCGTTCAGCGAGCAGTCGCCCGACGAGGATCGTCCGTGGGCGCGTCCGTTGTCGATCGTGGCGCTCATCGCCTTGATCGCGTGGGTTGCGTTCATGAGCCTGTTCATCGGATACGTCGCGTTCGCCCGCTGGCGCCGCGCCCGGCGGTACCGCAACCGCAAGCCTCCACCCATCCCCACCGGCTGAGCTGTCCGCGTCCGCCTGTCCGCTTCCGCCCGGGCCAGATCCGGACACTGTCCGCTTCCGCCCAGGCCGGATCGGGGCGGGTGGCGCCGACCTGACACGCTGGGGGCATGAGCGATGTGCGCGTGACCCAGGTCGACTTCCACTTCGACGTGATGTGCCCGTTCGCGTATCAGACGTCGAAGTGGATCCGCGACGTCCGCGGTCAGCTCCACGACGCGGGAACCCCGCTGACCATCAACTGGAAGTTCTTCAGCCTCGAGGAGGTCAACCGGGTCGAGGGCAAGAAGCACCCCTGGGAGCGTGAGTGGTCGTACGGATGGTCGATGATGCGCATCGCCGCGCTGCTCCGACGCAGCTCGATGGACGACTGCGACCGCTGGTACGAGCGATCGGGTCGGGCGCTCCATGAGCAGGGCCACAAGCCGCACGATCCCGCGGTCGCGCGCCACCTGTTGAGCGAACTCGGACTCGACCCGTCACTCGTCGATCAGGCGATCGACGACGACACCACCCACGACGAGGTGCGCTCCGAACACGAGCGGGTCATCGACGCCCGGGGTTTCGGCGTACCGACGTTGTTCTTCCCCGAGTTCCTCAACGCCGAGGGCGACCCCGAGTGCTTCTTCGGGCCGGTCGTCATCGACCCGCCGACCGGGGAGGCGGCGATGCGGCTGTGGAACGCAACCGTCGCCTGGCTCGAGTTCCCGCACCTCTTCGAACTCCAGCGCCCGAAGAACGGTGCGCACGGCGCGGCGATCGCCGAGTCGTTCCGCCCGTATCTGGAAGCGCGCGACTGGGTTTCGATCGACCGCGGCGAAGTGGTCGACATCGCCGCCGGCGGTCGCTCGGCGGACTGACCTGGGCGAAAGCGGACACTGTCCGGATCTGGCCCGGGCGAAAGCGGACACTGTCCGGATCTGGCCCGGGCGGAAGCGGACAGTTCAGTCGGCCGAGGCGGCGGCCTGGGCCTGCATCGCCTCGACGGTGAAGGCTTGGAACTTGGCGACGTCGAACGCGACCACCAGTCGTGCGTCGGTCTCGATGATGACCCGGTGCGGTGAGTCGAGGAACTTCGTGAAGCTCTGCCGATACGCGTCGTCGGGAGCCAGATCGAGTCCGGACAGCTTCGGATAGAACCACCCTTTCAGCTCCTCGAAACCCGGATCGCCGGGTCCGTGAACGACCGAGTCACCCTTGAAGGTCGCCGTCTTGCGGCCGCTGTTGATGACAATCGCCGACTGCGGCCGCTGCCGCAGCGCAGGAACTCTCTTGCGGCGCTCGGCGCACGTCGTCCAGAACTTGCCGTCGTGATGCACGAAGGCGACCACCACTCCGACCGGATAGCCGTCGCGCGTCGTCCAGTTGAAGATGCACTCTCCCCCGCGCTCCAGCATCTCGGCGAGGTCGGACTCGCCGAGCCGCATGCTGGTGAGGTCCTCGTAGTCGACCTGTTCGTCGCTCATCTGTCTTGCCCTTCTGGGAGACTCCGCTCCCGATCGGATCGCGTCAGGAGACGGCGACCATGAGTTTCCCGCGGTGCCCGCCGGTCAGGAGCACGTCGAGAGCGTGCGGAAACGCCTCGATGCCGTGCTCGACGTGATCGTGTTGCACGAGCGACCCGTCGGAGATCCATCGACCGATGGCCGCACGCGCCTCGTCGAACCGGTCGGCGAAGTGGAGCACGGTGAAGCCCTCCATCCGCGCGTGGCGCTCGGCGAGCTTCAGATAGTTCGACGGTCCCGCGACCGCATCCATGTTCCCGTACTGGGAGATCGCCCCGCAGATGACGACCCGCGCCCGCTCGCGGATCCGCACCAGGACCTCGTCGAGGATCTCACCGCCGACGTTGTCGAAGAACACGTCGACCCCGTCGGGTGCCAACTCGTCGAGTCGAGCGCCGACGTCGTCGCCTCGGTAGTCGATCGAGGCGTCGTAGCCGAGCTCATCGACGAGGAACGCGCCCTTCTCGGGTCCACCGGCGATGCCGATCACCCGCTCGGCACCGGCGAGACGAGCGAACTGCCCGGCGTAGGTTCCCACCGCGCCGGCCGCTCCGGACACCACCACGGTGTCACCCGGACCGACGGCGCCGACGTGGACCACGCCGACGTACGCCGTGAGACCGGTCGTGAGCCCGAGCGCCCCGAGATGGGTCGACGCCGGGAACTCCGACGTGTCGATCCGCTGCACCGCTCCTGCGGGGAGCGTGGCCACGGTCTGGGCACCGAGTCCTCCTGCGACGACGTCGCCGACCGCGAGCGACTCGTCGGCGCTCTCGACGACCGTGCCGACCCCGAGTGCGCCGATCGTGCCGCCGAGCGGAACGGTCCCGTGAAAGCTGCCCTCGTCGAACGTCGTCCGGATGAACGCGTCGATCGACAGGACGTCGACCCCGATCCGAACCTGGCCCGGCGGTAGCGCGTCGACCTCCTCGGTCTCGATCGAGTAGTCGGACGGGACCGGGTGGCCGTCCGGACGAGCCGCCAACGTGACCCGTCGATTCACCGTCGGCTCGGCATCGCTCGCCATCGCGGGCAAACTACCGACGGTAGATTTCTGGTCACGAGTCGAACGGAGCGTCATGACCGCCAGCGATCGACAGGTTCACATGTGGGGTGCGGCCCCGACGTGACATCGCATCGTCGCCCGCGGGGGCGCCCCGCCGGAGGTCTGCCCGTTGCCGACCGCGACCGCGTGCTCGACGCGGCGGAGGAGGTGATCCGACGCGTGGGTCCCGATGTGTCGCTGTCGTCGATCGCCGAGGCAGCGGGGATCACGAAGCCGAGTGTCTATGCACGCGTCGGCGGACGCCAGGAACTCGCCACCGCACTGGCCGCCCGCTTCACCGAACGCCTCGTCGACGCGACCCGCACCGAGATCGCCGACGCAGCCACCGGGCGCGAGGCACTCGTCGCCACGATCCGCGTGGCGCTCGACCACATCGACCGCCATCGCGAGCTCTTCCTGTACGTCACGGCCGGGAACACGTCCAACGACCGGCTCTCGCTCGCGAAGCTCGCCGTCGAACCACTCACCCGCCAGCTCTCACGATGGGGTGAGGCCTCCGAGCGCCGACCCGTGTCCGAGTCGACGGCCGAGGCGTGGTCGGTCGCCGTCGTCGGGATGATCGACTTCGTCGCACTGTGGTGGACCACCAACGACGCACGCCCGTCCGACGTCCTCGCCGACCAGCTGGCCGACCTCCTGTGGACGGGTCTCGCCGGACGACCGGCGGCCTCCGACGAGACCGCGTGACGCACGACGTCGCCGCACGCCAGCACCTCTCGTCGAGACGCCAGCTCGTGCGTTCGTGAATCGGCGACCTACGGTCGCGGCATGGCCGACGCTCCGTCGACGCCCGACGATCTCACCGCCGACTGGCTGAGCGATCGGCTCGGCGCGCCGGTCGAGTCGATCGACGTCGTCCCGATCGGCGCGGGTGAGGGGTTCATGGGGCAGCTGGCCCGCGTCGGCGTCACGTCCGCCGATCCGAGTGTGCCGACGTCGGTCATCCTGAAGCTCCCGACCGTCGACCCCGGTGGACGAGCGATCGGCGAGATGATGCGCGTCTGGGAACGTGAACATCGCTTCTACGCCGAGATCGCGCCCTCGGTCAGCGTGCGCGTGCCGCGGGCGTACGTGAACGACGGCGACCCACCGTGCCTCGTGCTCGAAGACCTGGCCCCCGCCACGCCGGGCGACCACGTCGCCGGGGCGACGCTCGATCAGGCCGAGCGGGCGATCGATGTGCTCGCCCGTCATCACGCGTCGTGGTTCGAACACCCGCGACTGGCGTCGTTCGACTGGATGCCCGGCCTCGACGATCCGTCGGTCCTGATGCTCGCCGACACGTTCGCGATGGGCTGGCCCATCTTCCTCGAACGATTCGCCGGCGAACTCGCCCCTCGTTCGCTCCGGTGGTGCGAACGTCTCGTCGACGAGATGCCCGGCTGGATCGCGGGACACATGGACGACCCGATCACGATGACCCACGGCGACTTCCGCCTCGACAACCTCTTCTTCGACGCCGACGGCTCGGTCGCGGTGATCGACTGGCAACTCGGGATGCGAGCGCCCGGGCAGGCCGACTTCGTCTACTTCTGCGCCAACAACCTGACCGTCGACATGAGGCGGGCGCACGAGGACGACTTGCTCCGGAGGTACGTCGACGGACTCCACGCGGGAGGTGTGCCCCACGACGTGATCACCGTCGACTCGGTGCACCAGGGGTACCTCGAGGGCCTGGTGTTCTACGCCGTGTCGTTCGGCGCGAGCCTCCTCACCATCGACCCCGCGAACGAACGAGGTGCGGCGCTCTTCGACGCTCTCGTGCACCGCACGTTCACGGCCGTCGATGATCTGGACGCCGGCATCGCACTCGGGTTCGACCTCGCCCGCTGAGTCGCACGGGCCGGACGGAACCTCCGGAAACTACCGGGGGTAGATTTCGCGTCCGAGGTGTGGAAGGGTGGATCCGGGCTCGGGGGAGCCCGCCGCCGACCGACGACATCGTCGGGTCGGCGACACACAACCGAGAGCACGACGTGACGGGGGGTCCCATGTCGACCATCGAAGACGAGCTGCCGCTGCATCTGCGCGGCAACTGGGCACCGCTGAAGGACGAGCGGACCATCACCGACCTCGAGGCGACCGGCACGATCCCGGCCGAACTCGACGGTCGATACGTCCGGAACGGGGCGAACCCCATCACCGGCTTCAGCGATCACCCGTTCCTCGGCGATGGCATGATCCACGGCATCCGCCTCCGCGACGGTCGGGCCGAGTGGTACCGCAACCGCTACGTGCAGACGCCGTTCGTCGCCGATCCCGACCGTCAGGTGATCGACATGGAGGCGAGCCTCACCGACATGACGTCGTCGAAGGCGAACACCAACGTCATCGGCCACGCCGGTCGCATCATGGCGCTCGAGGAGGGTCACTTCCCGTACGTGCTCGATGGCGATCTCGACACCGTCGGCCCGCACGACTTCGGCGGAGTACTGACGGGGCCGTTCACCGCCCACCCGAAGATCTGCCCCGTCACCGGCGAACTGCTCGCCTTCGGGTACTCGATGATGGAGCCGCACCTCACGTACCTGCGGGTGTCGGCCGACGGCCGACTCGTGCAGACCGAGAACATCACCGTGGGCGGGCCCACGATGATGCACGACTTCAACACGACCGAGAACCACGTGATCTTCATGGACCTGCCCGCGGTCTTCGACATCGCACTGGCCTTGAAGGGCGAGATGCCGATCCGCTGGAGCGACGACTACCCGGCGCGGCTCGGGGTGATGCCGCGGACCGGCACGGACGCCGACGTCACGTGGTACGAGATCGAGCCCTGCTACGTGTTCCACCCGATGAACGCCTACGAGAGCGGCGACCGCATCGTCCTCGACGTCGCTCGCCTCCCACACATCTGGCGGGACGGCCCGATGGACTTCCCCGAGCCGGCGCTGCACCGGTGGACCATCGACACGTCGTCGGGGCGGGTCGCCGAGGAACAGGTCGACGACCTGCCCGCCGAGTTCCCGCGCGTGCCCGACGCGCTGGTCGGCCTGGAACACCGCTACGGCTACATGATGGGCAACGCCGGTGAGTCGGCGTTCAACGAGCCGATGAGCGCCAACGGCGCGCTCCTCAAGTACGACCGCGAGACCGGCGAACGCACGCGCATCGACGTCGGCCGAGGACGGCTTCCCGGCGAGGCCTCGTTCGTCCCGCGCGACGGGGCGACCGCGGAGGACGACGGCTACCTCATGACCTACGTCTACGACGCCGAACGCGACGCCAGCGACTTCGTCGTGTACGACGCGTCGACGATGAGCGACGAGCCGATCGGGTCGGTGGCCCTGCCCCGCGTCCCGTTCGGCTTCCACGGCAACTGGGTGCCGAGCGGCGTCGCCGACTGACGCAGCCGAGCACCGGACACACCGGCACCGTTCACCGCCGATGGGGGTCGGCGGCGAACGATCCGTCTGGGGATGGCGGGAACCCGAGACGGCGACTCCTGGGGGACGACATGCACCGATCGATCGAGACCACGGTTCGAGGACGCTCGCACCGTGTTCGACGGCTCACCGCCACGTTGACCGCGCTCGCGCTGATCGCCGCGGCGTGCAGCAGCGACGACGGTACCGACGAGGCTGGTGACACCTCGCCGCCCGTCACCGACTCCGTCGACGAACCCGCAGAGCCCGACGAGGAGCCGGCTGCGACCGAACCGGCCGACGAACCCGCGGAGTCGGACGGCGCCGACGCGGACTCCGACGACGAGGCCGGGGATCCGGACGACGACGCCGACTCCGGAGGCACGGACGACTCGGACGGCGACGGCTCGAGCGAGACCGGCTCGGAGGGCGACGGAACGACCGACGGCGTCCTGACCATCGGCGCGACCGACGTGTTCCCCGACCTCGGGCCACCGACGGGCGAGACCATGAAGGTCGCCCTGGTCAACACCGAGGGCACACCGGGCCTCGACTTCCCCGACGTGCGCCTTCTCGTCGGCGCATCGTTCGACTATCTCAACGAACACGGCGGTCTCGGGGGCCGACCCGTCGACTTCATCACCTGCACGGCCAACGGTTCGCCCGAGACATCGCAGGCCTGCGCCCAGGAGGTCACCGGCCAAGACGTCGAGCTGGTGCTCCTCGGGCTCGACCTGTTCCCCGACTACCCGACCTACACGGCTGCGGGCGTGCCCGTGATCGGCATGCTGCCGATCCTCCCCGCCGACTACGGCGCCGATGCCCTGTTCCTGACCGGTGGGAACGCCACGACGATGGGAGCGATCGCCGCGGCCGCCACCGAGCACTACGGCGCGCAGTCGATCGGCATCATCAGTGCTGACAACGCCGGGGCCAACGCGAGTGAGGCGCAGCTCACCGCGGCGCTCGACATCGCCGGGATCGAGCACACCACGATCAAGGGCGGCGACACCGAGACGGACGCCGGCTTCCAGGGCCTCATGCGCGAGGCCGCGTCGGGCGATCCCGACCTCCTCGTGTCGCTCTACGCAGACGCCGGATGCATCGGCACCATTCGCGGTCGAGCGGCGCTCGGCATCGACATTCCGGTCATCACCACGAGCATCTGCGCGGACAGCGCTGTCATCGAGGCGGTCGGCGACGAGGCTCTCGGATGGGTGTTCGTCGGAATTCAGACCGACGAGGACACACCCGAGCGGCAGATCCTGCAGGACATCGTCGTCCCCGCGCTCGAGATCGACCCGTCGGAGTTCGACCCGAACGCCCTCGGGCTCGGCGGACTCGGCACGGTGATGATCATGTCCCTCGCCGTCTACGCGAACGACGTGGTCGCGAGCGGTGGCGAGGTGACCGGCTCCTCGCTGTACGAGTACTTCCAGACGGCGTCGGGGCTCGCCCAGTGGCCGTCGGGTGCCTCGGTCGAGTGTGGCCAGTCCGACACCTACCCGTCGATCTGCGCCTTCACGTTCCCCTTCGCCGAGTACGTCGAGGGCGGCGGGGTCATCACCGTGCCGGGACTCGAGGCGGTGTCCAGCATCGACTACCTCCCCTGACGCACTCTGCGGAGCTGACGGCGTTCGCATGGAGTTCGTGCGCAGGAGGTGCGCACCCACCCCATGAGAACAGCGCAGGTTCCGACGAACGCGGCGTCGAACGACCCTCGTGCCATCGCTGTCACACCCCCGTGCGCACCATGTGCGCGTGACGTCGAAGACCCGCACCCACTTCACGTGTTCGGCCTGCGGCGCCGAGTCGCCCCGATGGGCCGGGCGCTGCAGCACGTGTGGCGAATGGAACACGTTGGAGGAGACCGTTCGCGCTGATCACGCTCCGAGCCCGCTCCCGCCGTCACGCCGAGCCGGGGCGCAACGGATCGGCGAGGTGGGCGTCGGCACCGCTCGACCGGTCTCCACCGGCATCGACGAACTCGACACCGTGCTCGGCGGAGGCCTGGTGGCCGGCTCGGTCACGCTCGTCGGCGGCGAGCCGGGCATCGGCAAGTCGACGCTGCTTCTGCAGCTACTGGCACATCACTCGGGCACCGCGCTCTACGTCACCGCCGAGGAGAGTGCAGAACAGGTCCGGGTCCGAGCCGAGAGGGTCGGCGCGCTCCGCGACGATCTGTGGCTGCACGCCGAGACGTCGCTGCCGCACGTGCTCGCAGCGATCGACGACGTCGACCCGACCATCGTCGTCGTCGACTCCATCCAGACGATCCACGATCCCGACATCACCTCGTCGAGTGGCAGCGTCGCACAGGTCCGGTCGTGTGCGCAGCGGCTGGTCGACGTCGCGAAGGAGCGCGACATCGCGGTCGTCCTGGTCGGCCACGTCACGAAAGACGGCGGCCTCGCCGGCCCACGCGTGCTCGAACACGTCGTCGACACCGTGCTGCAGTTCGAAGGCGACCGCCACCACGCACTCCGGTTGCTCCGTGCGGTGAAACACCGATTCGGTCCCACCAACGAACTCGGGCTGTTCGAGATGGTGGGGTCGGGGCTCCACGCGGTCCCCGACCCCTCCACCATGTTCCTGGCCGATCGCCGCACGGGAGTCGCCGGGTCGGTCGTCGTGCCCACGCTCGAGGGTCGGCGCTCGATCGTGGTCGAGGTGCAGGCGCTCACGTCTCGGGCCGTCCCCGGTGTGCCGTCGCGTCGCAGCGCCCAGGGCCTCGACGGCGGTCGCCTGTCGATGCTCATGGCGGTGCTCTCCCGGCGTGGGAGGCTGCCGCTCGGCGAGTCCGACGTCTTCGCGTCGATCGTCGGGGGCGCACGTCTCAGCGAGCCGGGACTCGATCTCGCCGTCGTCCTCGCCGTGGCCAGCGCCGCCGTCGACCGTCCGGTCCCGGCCGGGGTCGCGGTGTTCGGCGAAATCGGGCTCGGCGGGGAGGTCCGTCAGGTGTCCGATGCGCCGCGCCGCATCACCGAGGCGGCGCGCCTCGGGTTCCGGCGCGTCGTCGTGCCGTCCGGATCACCCGAGCCCGATCCCTCGCTCTCCGACCGGATCCAGCTGGTTCGGGTCGACACCGTCGCTGCGGCTCTGGCACGGCTCGACCTCCACCATCGGACCAGCCGGGACGACTCGGCCGGCGAGTCGAGCCTCCGCGCGGTCTGACCACCGCCGAGATCACTGCTCCCTCCGGAGCGACGACGGGGCGCTGGCGTATCATCGGTTCATGAAGTCCCGGTTCGAGAGCGCCAGCGAGCAGATGCGCGATGCGCTCTCTCGAGTCGCCCCCGGGACCCCGCTCCGCGACGGCATCGACCGCGTCGTGAGGGCCAAGGCGGGTGCGCTGCTGGTGCTCGACGACGGCCCCGACGTGCTGTCGATCTGTTCAGGCGGCTTCCTCGTCGACGCGCCGTACAGCCCGCAACGGCTCTCGGAACTCGCCAAGATGGACGGCGCCATCATCATCTCGTCCGACGGCGGCCGCATCGCCCGGGCCAACGTCCACCTGGTGCCCGATCCGACCGTCCCCACCAGCGAGACCGGCACCCGCCACCGCACCGCCGAGCGCGTCGCCCGGTCTCTCGACGTGCCGGTCGTGTCGGCGAGCGAGGAGATGGGTGTCATCAACGTCTACGCGGCCGGTCAGAAGCGTCAGCTGCAGGAGATCGGACGGCTGCTCGAGCGAGCGAACCAGGCTCTGCAGACCCTCGAGCGGTACAAGCGACGACTCGACGACTCGATCGCCGCACTGACCGCCGTCGAGGTCGAAGACGTCGCCACGCTCCGCGACGTCGCCACGGTCGTCCAGCGAGGCGAACTCGTGCATCGGATCTCCGACGAGATCGAGACGATGATCGTCGAGCTCGGCGTCGACGCCCGGCTGCTCCGTCTCCAGCTCGACGAGATCTACGGCGAGATCGACGACGAGCTCGACCTCGTGGTCGACGACTACGTCGGCCCGCACCGCACCACCAAGGCCACCCTCAGCGAGATGGCGGCGCTCACCGACGACGACGTCCACGATCTCCGACGAGCGGCGAAGGCCCTCGGCCGTGACGGCGATCCCGACGACCTCGGCCAGGAGGTCACCTCGCGCGGGTTACGCCTGCTGCACCGGACCCACCGTCTCGACAGCGAGTCGGTGTCCGCCGTGGCCGGCCACTTCGACGGCCTGGCACGGCTCCAACGCGCGACCGTCGACGAGTTGGTGGCCGTCGACGGCGTCGACGAGGACACCGCCGCCGACATCCGCGAGACACTCGCACGGGTCACCGAGTCGGCGATCCTCGATCAGTACAACTGACCGAGCGGCACGTCCCCTCCCTTCGTCGACTGTCACGCGCTGCGCGTCGCAGCGAGCGGGCGGTCCCGGCTCGTGTCGAAGTACTGCCAGGCGGTGGCCAGCCGTGGGACGGCCTGCTCGATCGACTCGGGCGGGTCGGTGAACGCGATCCGGACGTGTGTGTCGTCCGACGATCCGAATTGCTCACCGTGTGCGATCAGGACGCCGTACCTCGCAGCGTGCTCGCAGAACCCGGCGGCCGACCCCTCGGGGAGTCGGATCCAGAGCACCAATCCCCCGCGCGGGCGACGGACGTCCCACTCGGGGATCTCCGCACGCAGCCCGTCGACGAGCAGCTCGGCGCGGGCACGCAACTGCAGCACGCGTTCGGCGGCCAGCTCGTCGTACCAGTCGAGGAGCGCGAGCGCGGCCAGCTGCGAGTGGATCGGCGAGTACAGGTCGACCGTGGCCCGCAGGCTCCGGAGTTGACTGATCGCCGCCGGGTCGGCGCGGATCCACCCGAGACGCAGCCCCGGCCACGCGACCTTGTTGACCGAGTCGACGATGAAGTGGTCGGTCCGGCGGTCGGAACCGGTGATCTCGGCGGCGAGTGGCACCGGAGGAGGCCGCTGGTCGAACGCCAGCGGGGCGAGCACTCGGTCCTCGACGATGGGGAGACCGAAGTCGGCACCGAGCTGGGCGACACGGCGACGTCGCTCGGGCGAGAGCCGAGAGCCGGTCGGATTGTGGTGATGGGGGTTGAGGGCGACGAGCGCCGGTCGGTGGCGGACGATCGCTCGCTCGAGCGCGTCGGGCACGATGCCGTCGTCGTCGGAGTCGACGCCCTGGGTGCGTCCGCCCTGGCGGGCGACGGCATCGATGAATCCCGGCCACGACGTCTCCTCCCGCAGCGCGACGTCACCGGGTTGGGTGAGCAGCGCTGCGCAGAGGGCGATCCCACTCTGAGCACCGGCGGTGATCAGGATCTCCTGCGGGGTCGTCGGGAGACCGCGGTCGGTGTGGTGCCGGGCGATCCGATCCCGGAGCGCGGGGATCCCGGCCGGCTCGTCGTCGTCGAGGACGTCGATGTGAGCGCGCAGGTCGACCGAGTCGAGCACGTCGAGAACGGTGGGAAGCACGTCGGGCACGGCGACGCGCAGGTCGATGGCTGCGTGGGACGGCGAGAAGAGCGGGTCGCTCACCAGCTCACGTCGCGACGGTCGCGCCGGGGGACGGCTCACCGACGCGGCCGCCCGATCGGCCACCCTCGTCCCGCTGCCCTGCACCCGTTCGACCTGATGTCGCTCGGTGAGCACGGCGTAGGCGCGTACGACGGTTCCGCGGGCGACATCGAGTTCGTTCGACAACGCCCGCTCGGGCGGCAACACCTCGCCGGGGGCGATCGCACCGACAGCGATCAGATGGTCGATCGCATCGGGGAGTTGACGGTAGAGAGGCCCATCTCCGCTGGACCACAACCCCAGCGATGATGCCAATCTCTCGGGATTGCGCCACGATGTCGGGGCCAATTTTGCGTCTCCGGTGCTCGAATCGGATCGTTGGACCCTTCAGAGTAGTCCACATGACCACGACGCTGATCAACGAGGCCCCGGCGGAGACCTCCGCCGATCCCATCGTCGCGACCGCCCGCGACCTCGCCCACACGATCGGGCGCCGGCACGAGCGAGCGGTCGCACCGCACCACGTGTCGCTCGCCTTCACGGTGGCCGAGCTCTCCCGATCCGCGGGCAGCGAGCTCGCGTGGAGCCCCGACGATCCGACCGTCGTCCTCCTCCGCGCTCTGTCGAATCTCGCCGTCGACGCTCCTGACGCCGTCAGCCAAGAAGGCGCCCGACTCCTCGCCGCGCTCGGCTGAGCGAACTCACGTCAGCACAACCCGCACAACCAGAGGATGCGCTGACACGAACCGCACCGCCCCGAACTCACGTCAGCACAACCCCGCACAACCACAGGATGCGCTGACACGAACCGCGCCGCCCCGAACTCACGTCAGCACAACCCCGCACAACCGCGGGATGCGCTGACGTGAACCGCGCTCCCCGGGGGGTCGGGGTGGTCAGACGGCGACGGTGCTGTCGGGGTGGAAGGCGATCCAGGCGAACCAGAAGGTGTCGATGTGGGTCAGTTGGTCGAGGGTCGAGCCGGCCAGTTCGCCGTCGATCGCCTCGCCGAACACGTTCCAGGTCGAGCCGGTCTCGACGTCGGTGATGACGCCGTCCCCGGCCGACTCGAACGTGAGCGTCTGTCCGTCGACCACGGGACGGAACACACCCGTCGCACCGACGTCGACTCCACCCGACACGTTGCCGCCGTCGAGCGCCGACGTGGAGCCCGGCACCCAGAACGCAGCGGCCGGAGCGCCACCGAGGTCGGTCGTGACCACGCCGGCCTCGCGCAGTTCGAGGAGTGGGAAGGCGGCGGTCTCGCCGTCGTCCTCGACCCCGACCACCCGCGTCATCGCCGTGTAGCGACCGTCGACGTCGCCCTCGAACAGGAACGGATCGGAGTTCACGTCGTCGTAGCCGGGGTACGGATTGGCTCCGTAGCGGCGCTCGAACCCGGTGTCGCGGGACAGCACGAGCCCGTCGGGGTTCTCCTCGAGCCACGTGCCGAACCCGACGATCGTCGCCGGGATCTCGACGAGCTCCGAATCGACCAACTCGCCGTACAGCGGCTCGCCGGTGAAATGGCTCCACAGCGTTTCGGTCTGGCGGTCGTACATCACGAGACTCGAGTTGTAGAGCAGGCCCGACACGCCGAACTCGAGGATCTGGCCGTCGACGTCGCTCTCGTACACGGTCACCGAGTTGCACAGCGGGCAGTACGCCACCGACACCGGGACGCCACCGACGGTGTCGTTCACGATCTCGTGCCAGATCATGATGTCGAGCGGGTAGGCCCGAGCATCACCGTTGATCTCGACCGCGACGACCGGATCGGTCGGTGCGAGGTAGTCGACCGTGGAACCGTCGTGGAAGACCGGCTCGTCGATCGAGGGGATCCCGTCGGGGGGTGGGCCACCCGATCGGAGCACACCGAGATCGATCGTCGGCGGCGGGAGGTCGTCGGTGGGCGAGTTCCACGTCCGCAGCCCGGACACCGACACCTCGGGCGCCGTCGGGTCGATCTGCTCGGTCCCGACGACCACCGCCGCCGACTCCGAGTACGCCACGACGTCGATCGCCGCGGCCGGAACCTCGTCGAAGCCGGCACCCTCCGACGAGTCGCCGCCGTCCGCCGACTGGGACGAACCGGACGAGTCGGACCCGTCGGACGAGCCCGACTCAGCGGTGTCAGGGGCAGCCGAGTCGGCGGCGTCATCCGCTCCGTCGGAGCCGCACGCGGCGAGTGCGAGACCTCCGACCAGGACGAGACCGGCGACACGCTGGGGGGAACGGCGGCGAGGCGACATGCACGAAGTCAACGACGGCGATCGGAAAGACTCGGCATCGAGTCGGGAACGGTTCGCGAAACTCGCCCGCATCGGCCACAGTGTCTCGGTGCCTGCCTCGCACGGTCATCCCCGCCCGGAGCTCACCCGACTCTTCGTCTACGGGACCCTGCTCCCGGGCGACGTCCGCTGGCACCTCCTCCGCCCGTTCGTCGTGGACGACGGCTGGGCCGATCGGGTCCCCGGCCGCCTGTACGACACCGGTGAGGACTTCCCCGCGGCCGTGTTCGACGACCGCACGGTGTCCACCCGCCACGGATCCACGTCGACCGCCGCCGAGCTCGGTTGTGGCCTCGTGTTGGGGCGCACGTTCGCGTTGGTCGAGGCGTCGATCATGAGATGTCTCGAGATCCTCGACGAGGAGGAGGGGACCGTCGGCGGGTGGTACCGCCGGATCGTGGTGAGGACCGCCGCCGGCGTCGACGCCTGGGCCTACGAGTACGGGACGGGCCTCGACCTCACGCCGGTCGGGAACGGCGACTGGACCACGGTCGACCGGTCCTGACCGTCCTGCCAGAACCGGTTCGACGCTGCGGCCGGTCGAAGTCAGTCGCCGATCGAGGTGAGCTGGTCGAACAGCGCGTCGAGCTCGCCGGGATCGATCCCGAACTGTCCGAGATCGATGCCGAACTCGTCGAGCCGCGTGCGGAGCTCGCCGAGTTCCGCGTCGAGGTCGAGGTCACCGAGATCGATCTCGCTGACGTCGAACGGCAACTCGGACAGATCCAGTTCACCAAGATCCAACTCGCCGAGGTCGAAGTCACCCAGGTCGAACTCGCCGAACTCGACGTCGGCGGGAAGCAGGTCGGCGCACGCCTCATGGGCAGCGTCGAGTGCGGCGACCGTCTCCTCGTCGAACCCGGGCAACGCCGGGAGCGCGTCGAACACGTCGCCGTCGATCACCTCGTCGAGGAACTCGGATCCGTCGACCTCGGTGACGTCACCCGACGTCTCGACCGAGATCGTTCCGTCCGACCGAGTCACGGTGACGGAGCCGTCGCCTTCGCCGAAGTCGAACCAGGTCGGCAGACCCTCGCCGCTCTCCACGAGCACACTCCCGCCGAGCCACGGGACGTCGACCTCGATCGCCTCGGCCCACTCGCCGAACTCGTCACCCAGATCGTCCCAGCCGGGAAGGAGATCGCCCACCTGCTGCTCGATGCACTCGTCGTAGGCGCCGAACGCTTCGTCGAGCTCGGGCCAGCCGGCGAACGGTCCGTCGCCGCCCGATTCATCACCGTCGGCAGGGGTGTCCGTGGCGGCACCGGAGTCGTCGGTCGTACCGCTCCCATCGGGTGCGGTCGCCCCGACCGCGGCGGTCCGGACCGACACCGAGTCTCCGTCGGACGCGGTCGCCAGCTGCACGAGTCCGACACCGCCCAGCGCCAGACCGCTCGCAGCGGCGCCGGCGATCAACCAGCGGCGGCGCGATGGCCCGTCAGGCGAGCCGGTCGAGCCCTCTGGGAGTGCGCCGGGGCCCTGGTCGGAGTGGGGGTCGGGGTCGAAGATGTCGTTCATGTGTGCGTGTCCTCCTCGCTGCGCCGGGCAGCGGTCGCATCGATGGATCCAATGCAAGCGGACGTTCCTGAGACGTTCCTGAGGACGTGCCGCGAGCGCCGGGCCCGTCGTTGCGATCACCGCTCGATCGGCGCTGTTCTCAGGTTCGACTCAGTCCGGGCGGCGAGACTGGGGTCCCATGCGAGTTCTGGTGGTGGACGACGAGGAACGGCTCGCCCGATCGATCGCACGCGGGCTGGCGGCGGAGGGATTCGACACCGACGTGATCCACGACGGGCGCGATGCGCTCTGGCAGGCCACCGAGGTCGACTACGCGGCGATCGTGCTGGACATCATGCTGCCGGGAAAGAACGGGTACGAGGTGTGTCGTGAACTCCGCGAGTCAGGTGTACGTACCCCGATCCTCATGCTCACCGCGAAGGACGGCGAGTACGACGAGGCCGAGGGGCTCGACACCGGCGCCGACGACTACCTGCGCAAGCCCTTCTCGTTCGTCGTCCTCGTCGCGCGGCTGCGCGCGCTCCTTCGCCGCGACACCGGCGAACCGGGGGCCGGCGACACCACGACCGTAGGGCCGTTCACGGTCCGCCGAGGGCGGCTCCTCGTGGGCCGACGCGACGACGAGCCGGTCGAGTTGACCCCGCGCGAGTTCGCCGTGTTCGACGCGCTGGCGCGCCGGAGTCCCGACGTGGTGTCGAAGAGCTCGCTGCTCGACACGGTCTGGGGCATCGAGTTCGACGGGGACCCGAACATCGTCGAGGTCTACGTCGGCTATCTCCGCAAGAAGCTCGGCCGCACCGCGGTGCGCACCGTCCGCGGAGCCGGGTATCAGTTGGCCACCTCATGACCGCGAACGACACCGGGTCGCCGGCCGACGGGTCGACGTCGCAACCTGCGGGACCTCCCACGGGTCCCCCCATCCGACCGCCGACCGCCGACGGGTCGGCGAGCGCATCCGACCGACCGATCGCCCCGGCGACGCCATCGGCGGCGGCCGGTGCGTCCGACACCGCACCGGCGCCGACCTCCACCGCTCGCCGGGGTGCGTCGGTGCGCCTGCGCATCACGCTGGCGGTCGCCGCGGTCACGGCGTTCGCCGTCGTCCTCATCGCGATGGTGGCCCCGGGTCGGGTCGAGTCGACCCTCGAGGACGACCTCCTCGAGGCGCGCGCGATCGCCGCAGCCGACGCCCTCGAGTTCGATCTGGGGGCGGTCGTCGTCGGCGACGACGTGTTCACGACCGACGAGTTCACGCTCGACGACCTCCCGTTCGACGTCGACGGCCTGCCGGGCTTCGACGACTTCGACCTCGGTGAACTGATCGAGATCTTCGATCAGCTCCCCGACGATCTGATTCCGAACGACCTCTTCCCGACCGACGTCGCGATCCCGGACGATCTGCTGCCGAGCGACCTGTCGTTCGAGGACCTGTTCCCCGCCGATCTGCTTCCCGACGACATCTCCCTCGACGACATCGTGCCCAGCGATCTCTTCGACCTCACCCTCGGCGATGTCGGCGTCGACGTGGCCGGCGAGACGCTGCTCGACTCGATCGACTCACAGGTCGAGCTCGCCACCGAGTCGGGAGCGATCGACGCACTGCTCGACGCCGCAGATGGCGAATTCGCGATCGCTGCCGACACCAGCGGCTTCGTCGTCGTCACGCGGAACGACGACGGCGACATCGGCACCGACGCGCCACAGGACGGCGACCCGCGTGATCTTGACATCCCGGTGATGGTCGTCTCCGACTTCGACTCGTATCTCTTCGACGATCTCGCGTTTCGCGAGATCAGTGACGGCGCGTTCGTCGATTCGTCGACCGAATCGTCCCGCACCGTCGTGGGCGTCCGCGAGGTCGACGGCGTCGATTTCCTCGTGTCCGACGACGCCGGTGCGGTCGACCGCACGGTCGACACGGTCCGTCGCCTGCTGTGGCTCGCCGCTCCGGCACTGGTCCTCCTGATCGGTGGGGTCGCGTGGCTGCTCACCGGCCGCGCCCTGCGACCGGTGAGGTCGATCACCGAGCAGGCCGCCACCATCAGCGGCGGCACCCTCGACACCCGTGTGCCGGTGCCGGCGACCGGCGACGAGATCGCCACCCTCGCCACCACGGTCAACGGCATGCTCGACCGCCTCGAGACCGACGACCGGCGGCGCCGCCAGTTCGTGTCCGATGCGTCCCACGAACTGCGAACCCCCGTGGCGGTGCTCCGCAGCGAGGCCGAGGTCGCCCTGCGACATCCCGAGTCGACACGCGTCGACGAGCTCGCCGACAGCGTTGCCGCCGAGTCCGCGCGCATGTCGGTCGTGATCGACGACCTGCTCGCTCTCGCACGGCAGGACGAGGGGATCCGGCGAGCACTCGTCGACGTCGACCTCGACGATCTGCTGCTGGCTGATGCCGCCCGATCACGCCGTGTCCCGGTCACGACGCCGGGCGTGTCGGCCGCTCGGGTGCACGGTGACCCCGGCGAGCTCGCACGGATGATCGGTCACCTGCTCGACAACGCGGCGCGCCACGCCGAGACCTCGGTGGTGGTCACCCTGAGCACCGCTGGTGGGACGGCTCGGTTGATCGTCGACGACGACGGTCCCGGTGTCCCTCCCGACCGACGGGAACAGATCTTCGAACGGTTCGCACGGCTCGACGACGCCCGCACCCGCGACCGCGGGGGCGCCGGCCTCGGGCTCGCCGTGGTTCGGGGGATCGCCGAGCGCCACGGCGGGAGCGTGAGCGTCGACCGAGCCCCGTTGGGCGGCGCTCGCTTCGTCGTGACCCTGCCCGCAGCCTGATCAACGGTTCGACGGGCAGCTGGGCCAGGCGCGACGAGGCCCGGCGCCGCGCCTCAGCGTCGTTCGGCGATGAGGACGGCGAAGTCGGTGTCGTCGTCCTGGATCACGACCGGCCGTGCGAAGCCGGCGTCGACGAGTTCGTCACCGAACCGCTCGGGATCGAACTTGGTCGAGATCTCGACGCGCAGTTCTTCGCCGGCGTCGATGTGCAGATCGAGGCCCAACGCAGTGATGCGTGCGTCCATCGGCTCGCACGCCCGGAGCCGCATGTCGATGCGGTGGTGGCGCGGATCCCAGAACGGGACGTACTCGAAGCCGCCGACGTCGAGGTCGCCGTCGAGCTCTCGATTGATGTGGACGAGAGCGTTCCGGATGAACGCCTCGGTCACGCCGGCTGGATCGTCGTACGCCTCGATCAGCCGCTCGATCGGCTTGATCGTGTCGATGCCGATCAGCACGTGATCGCCCGAGTCGAGGACGTCGGCGAGGGCGCCGAGGAACGCGGCACGTTGTTCGACGTAGAAGTTCCCGATCGTGCCGCCGAGGAACAGGACCAGTCGCGATCCGGCGGCGTCGTCCGTGGAGTCGGCCACCCGCTTGAGGCCCGACGTGAAGTCGCCGGCGACGGGCGCGACGACCAGATCGGGATAGCGCTCGGAGAGGACGTCGGCGGCGGCGGCGAGCGTCTCCTCGCTCACGTCGAGGGGCACGAACCGCTCGATCGTGCCGTGAGCGACGAACGCGTCGAGCAGCGACGTCGTTTTGTCGCTGGTTCCCGAACCGAGTTCGACCACGACGCTCGGCTCGGTCGTCTCGGCGATGACGGTCGCGTGGTCGGCGAGGATCCGTCGTTCGGTCTCGGTCTGGTAGTACTCGTCGAGTCGAGTGATCTCGGTGAAGAGGTCGCTGCCGCGCTCGTCGTACAGCCACCGGGGCGGGATCGTGCGCGGCCGGTTCGAGAGTGCACTGATCAACTCGACCGCGGCGGGATCGAGGCTCGGGAACGCCCGAGATCCGGTCGAGCGACGGGTGTCGTCGGAGGTGGGGGTGTCGGACGTGGGGGTGTCGTGGTGCATGGTTCTCAGTTCGTGGAGAGCGTGGACGTGGCAGCTGCGGCGACGGTCGGCGCGTCGACCGCCAGACGCAGTCCGCCCAGGTGCCACCGCGTGTGGGGGTGGAAGAAGTTGCGATAGGTGGCCCGGGTGTGACCGGGTGGGGTGAGGGCGCCGCCGCCGCGCAGCACCTGCTGACCCGACATGAACTTGCCGTTGTATTCGCCGATCGCGCCGTCGGCGATGGAGAAGCCCGGGTACGGCTGGTACGCCGACGAGGTCCACTCCCAGCAGTCGCCGATCATCTGGCGGAGACCGCCGATCGCCGGACCGGTCGCCGCTGCCGGGTGGAACGAGAACGTCGGATCGTCGAGGGCGAGCACTCGGCGGTCGGGCGTGGACGGCCCTCGGTCGTCGAGCCGGTCGGCTCCGCCCGACACCTGAAGCGCGTGCTCCCACTCGAACTCGGTGGGCAGGCGGGCGCCGGACCAGGTGGCGTAGGCGTCGGCCTCGTAGTGCGAGACGTGGCAGACCGGCTCGTGCGGGTCGACCGACCGAAGACCCGTCAGCGTGTGGACCCACCACGAGTCGGGATCGTCCGGGTTCGGCCGCCAGTACAGCGGTGCGTTCCAGCCCTCGGCGAGACATCGATGCCACCCGTCGGACTTCCACAGCTCGGGTCGCTCGTATCCGCCGTCGGCGATGAACTCGGTCCACTCCCCCGCGGTGACGAGACGATCGGCCAGGGCGAAGGGGTAGAGCCTGACTTCGTGGCGAGGGCCCTCGTTGTCGAAGACGAACGACGGGTCGTCGAGGACGGCGCCGACCTCGACCGTGCCACCCGCGAATTCGACGAACGACGCCGGTCCGGGATCGGCCGCCGCGGGAACCACCCGCTCGACGTAGGCCGGCCCGATCGCCGGGTTGGCCGAGAGCACGTGTTTGATGTCGATGAGCAGCAGTTCCTGATGCTGCTCCTCATGGTGGGTGCCGAGCACGACGAGATCGAGGACCTCGGGATCGGGGTCGCCATCGAGCAACGCCGACATCGCCTCGTCGACGCGCTGGCGGTACTCGGCGACGTCTGCGACCGACGGACGGGTGACGAGGCCGCGCTCGGGACGGGGGTGTCGGGCCCCGACGGCCTCGTAGTAGCTGTTGAACAGGAAGCGGAATTCGGGTCGGTCCCAGGTGTACCGACCCGTCCCGTCGGCGCCCAGGACGAACTCGGCGAAGAACCAGGTCGTGTGCGCACGGTGCCACTTGGTGGGACTCACGTCGGGCATCGACTGCACGGTCTGGTCCTCGGCCGACAGCGGGTCGGCGAGGCGCTCGGTGCGCTCCCGCACGGCATGGAAGCGCTCGCGGACCCGAGTGAGGGCGTCGAGGTGCAACGACGATGCGGCGGACATCTCCTCACCCAACCACGCCACGACACCGAACCTTCCGCGCGATGGGTGAACGGTGGCGGAACTCACCCGTTCCGGCCCGCGACCGACGATCGTGACAGACCGACTGAACGAACCGTGCGATATCGGGCGGACGCTCGTGCGCAACGTGCCGGATTCCGGACGGGTCATGACCGTCTCAGCAGCGAGCGATACAGGACGGTCTCGGCATCGACAGCGATATCACGATGGACTCTGCGAGCGCCGTGTTCTGAGACTCGCCTGATTTCTGTGCGTGGTCTGTCAGTTCGGCCTGAACAGTCGGATGAGCAACGTCTCGACAACGGCTTCGGTGGTGGCGATGGCGTCCTGGTTCGCATGGGTGAGGTACAGCGCGGCCTCGTTCAACGAGGCCATCAGGATGTGGGCCAGCGGCTCCACGAGGTTGGCATCAATGCACGCGTCCGGTGCAATGGCGTCGACGGCGCGGCGTAGTCCATCGAGTATGTACTCCTGGTCGATGGCGCGCCAGGATTGCCAGCCGAGCACGGCCGGGGGCGTCGATGAGTGCGATCTGCTGAATCTCGGGGTTCTTAGCGAGACGGATCCAACCGATGCAACCGACCCGCAGGCGCTCGTATGGCTTGGTCTCGGTTCGGGCTGCCGCGTTGACGACACTGGCGATCTCGGCTTCGACCTCGTGAAGGACGCATCGGAACAGATCGTCCTTGCCCGTGAAGTTGTGATAGAGCGAACCGCGGCTTGTGCTGCTGTCGTTCAGGATTGCCTCGATCGAGGTGTCTTCGTAGCCCTCCGTACCAAACCGTCGTCGCGCAGCGTCGATGATCACTCGTCTGGCCCATCCGGCCGGACGGTCAGCGGTCGAGGGTCAGCTCGATGAGCCGCTCCACCAGGTCGGCGAGTGGTGTCGGATGGGGCGAGAGCGCGTGGTGGGCGAAGATGCCGAGCAGCGACGCATGGAACAGTCGCCCATCGAGGTCGGGTGACTCGGAGCCGGCCAGGGCGAAGGCATCGGCCCAGGGGTGGTCCGGCCCGGCCCGGTCAGCGGTCAGCTCGCCGGCCAGCTCCCGGAGCTCGGGGTCGGTGAGGGCCCGGAGGTTGAGGCGGTAGCTGTCGGGGTTGGCCTCGATGTGGGCGGCCATGGCCGTGGCGAAGGCGGCGAGCCGCTCGTCGGGGGCCTCCACCACATCCGAGCCGGCGGCAACGGCGGCGACCTGCTCGACCCAGTCGGCCAGGACGGCCTCGGCCAGGGCCCGCTTGTTGGGGAAGTAGTGGTACACGAGGCCCTTCGAGCAGCCGGCGTTGGCCGCGATGGCGTCGACGGTCGTCCGTTCGAGGCCGCGGTCGGCGAACAGCTCCAGACCGGCCCGCATCAGGAGCTGGCGAGTTTCGGCCCGCTGCTCGGCGTTGGTGTCGGGGTTGCGTCCCACGGGTCGAGTATCGCCCGATCACCGGGGGGTCGGTCACCCGGCGAGGAGGGCCAGGCACAACAGTCCGAGCCCGATCAGCACGACACCGGCCGCCCGGAAGCCGGCGTCGCCCCGCTCGGCCTGCTCGAGCGATCGCAGACCGATCGAGGGGACGAGCAGCGACAGCGAGACCTTGGCGCCGAGCAGGTGACCGTAGACGGTCAGGATGACGGCCCAGCCGCTCCACACCTGATGGAAGGCGACGATGATCGCCGCCGGCCACAGTTCGAGCAGGAAGCTGCGGGTGATCACTGCCGTCCGGCCACCGGCGCCGAGGTCGGTGAAGTAGCGGCGCCAGAGTGCCGGCTGCACGACGTGCGACACGCCCATCAACAGGAACGGCAGGGCGAGCAGCCGTTGGACGAACTCGGCGGTGGCGGCGGCGTCAAGCACCGACGTTGCTCCGCTCGACCGTCTGGCCGTCCGGCTGGCTGCGGCCTCGGCGCCGTCGCAGGATCCAGCCGGCGGCTAGGGCGACGATGGGGACCACGACCAGCAGCTCGCCCCGACCGGCTCGGATCAGGGCGGTGCCGGCAGTCAGGATCACCGCCCACTTGACGACGATGTAGGCGGCGACGGCGGCGAGCGCCCGCCCGGTCGGGGCGGAGGGGAGGCGACGACGAGAGCTCATGGTGTCGAGTCTAATTCATTGACCGACTAGTCAGTCAATCAATTGGGGCAACCGCGTCGAGCAGCGACGACCGAGGTCGGCGAGCCGGCATCGCGCTCGGGCGACCGCCCTTCATCAGCGGCACCGACGCCATGTCCCGCTTCGACTTCAAGGTCACGGTACGTGACCCCTCCTGACTCGATCCGCAACGAGCGAACCCCTGTCCGTTCACCGAAGTCGTCAGATCACTCGCGCGAGAACGGCGCCGATGCGCTCGGCGACGAGCGCGGAAACGCTCGACGGCGTCGGCAGCTTCGACGCCGCTCGGCAACCACCGATCGCCGTGTCCCTACTGGGCGTCGACGGCGGCGATGAGGTCGTTCCACACGTCGGGGACGTCGTCGAGTGTTGTTGTTTGTCCGTCTCCGAGGAGGACGGCTTCGATGTCGTCGAGGATGACCCATGCGGCGAGGGCGTGCGCTTGGAACCACACCTCGAGAACGACGCCTGAGGGTGTGTCGCCGACGTCGACGGTCGGGTTGTCGAACACGGACACGCCGTCGCTGTCGCTGCCCGCGGGTGCGAAGACGAGGTCGGCGTCGGTCTCTTGTGCGAGGAGTTCGGGTGCGACTTGGATGAATCTGATTCCGTCGGGGTCGCTCTGGAGTTCCGAGCGGGTGAAGCCGAGCGCAGCCATGAGTTCCCCGGCCAGGGTTGCGGGGCCGTAGGTGTAGTAGTCGGTTCCGAACGTTTGGATGATCGACACTTCTCCACCGTCGAGGTCGGCTTCGACGAGAGCTGATCGCAGCTCCTGGATCCGTGTCTCGACGGCCGATACGACGACCTCTGCACGCTCATCGGTGCCGGTTGCTGCTCCGAAGACTCGGAGTTGGTCTCCCCATGTGCTGGCCCCGTCGGGTGTGACGACGGTGGTGACCCCTTCGAGTTGCGGTCGAGCCTCGATGTGGCTCGGATGGCCGACGCCGACGATCAGTTCCGGGTTGGTCGCGGCGATGGCTTCGATACTGCCCGGCTCGACGGTGTTGGAGTCGGTGAGCTCGAGGACGGGTGCGACGGCGACGTCTTGGTAGAAGCGAGCGACGGCGATCGGCTCGACTCCGAGCGTCAACAGACCAATGGCTGCGTTCTCGTCGAGGACGTAGATGCCGGTGTCGGTGGGCGTGAGGGTGACCTCGCCGACGGCGTCGACGACGGTGACCTCAGCAGCGGGCTCGTCGGGTTCGGTCGCGGGCGGTGGTTGTTCGTCCTCGGGCACGTCCGAGCTCGTCTCGGGCGACAACTCTTCCGACGCAGCTGTTGGCGCTGTTGTTTCCGACGCAGGGTCGTCGTCGGCGCATGCGGTGGCGACCGCGACGAGGGCCGCGACGATCGCGGTAGCTCGGAATCTGCGAGATGTTGGACGGTTCATCGTGCGGACCTCCAGGTTGAGCCTGCGTTCGGGGTCTGGCAGGCATGCCTAACAAGCGTTGACGGGCGACTCTATTCGCCTCTCCAGTTGATTGCTATCGCGAGACGCAATAATCTTGGGAGAGTGCAGTCATCGGTTCGCGAGACCTTCCGGATCCTGCAAGATCCGATCCGCCTCGAGATGGTGGAGGTGCTCGGCAACGGCCCAGCGCGAAGCGGAGAACTCGCCGAACGGGTCGGCGTCAGCACCGCTGTTGCCAGCCGCCACCTCAAGGCGCTGCTCGACCACGGCCTGGTCGAGCGGTTCGACGTGATCGGCGACGGTCGCGGAAGGAAGTACCAACTGCGCTCCGAAGCCATGGCCACGGTTCACTCCTGGCTTCGGCAACAGGACTGGGCCGAGCAGCTCGCCGATGGCGAGCCGACACCGGACGCCGCCGACTACCAGCGGCGCGTCGGTGAACTCCTCGACGCGTTCGCACACGGCGACGTCGAGACCTTCGAGCGACACGTCAGCAACGACGCACTCTTCGTGTTCCCGGACTTTCCCAGGGCGCTGACAAAGGCTGACGTCCTCGCCGAGGTCGAGGGTCATCCACCCTTCGTGGCCTGGGACCTGATCACCCCCGGCCAGCTGAGCGAGCTTCCCGGCGGAGCCACCATCTTGACGTCGACGGTCAGGAGCACGACGACTGATCGCACGGAGCCGACCGCCTTCCATGTCGCCGCGACGTTCGCGAACGCGGCAGATCCCAACTGGAAGCTCCACCACATGCAGTGGACCAAGGCGACCGAGCTCCCCGACGCCGTCGGCGAGCACACCGGGAACGCGACGTGAGGCTCTGCCGCGCCCACGAGGCGAGCGACCCCACCGATCTTGTCGCGACCCCGATCCATCTCGGACGAGGGGGCACTGCGAGCCTGATCGAGGGTTTCGCATGGGAAGCGGCTGCTCTCGCCGACTACCAGAACCTCACCGAAGGGGACGGGCCAGATGGGCGACTCGTGATGATCTTCGATCACAGTCCGTCCGCCCCGATGCACACCTGGGAACGCCATCCATCCGGAGACGAGGTGGTCATCTGCCTGTCCGGCCACCTCCGAATCTGGCAGCAAACCCCAGACCGGCATCGCTGCGTCGAACTCGGCCCCGGCGACGCCGCACTCCACCCCCCGACGACCTGGCACCGATTCGAAAGCCTGCAACCAGGACGAGTACTCGCCATCACCGCCGGCCGCGACTCCGAACACAAACCCGCTTGAGGAGTCGGTCTTCACCCGAACGGCTGGACACCACCGCTCCATATCGCTCAGCCGACGCAGGTAGACCACTTGCGCTGGTACGGCACCGATGCGCTTGTCGATCAGCTCGGAAATACGCGCCGGTACCCGCAGTGTCGATCCCGCTCAGTGGTCGCCGAGCGGCCGTGCCGATTCTCGATCAGGTCCAGGTCGCGTCCGCCGTCGTCGAAATGCGTGCCTTCGAACCGGCGAGGTCGCGGGACGGCTATTGCCGAGCAGCGCCAGCTCGGCAGCTACATGCGCCTGAGCCACCGGCGAGTCGACGATTCCGAGTTGCTCGCCAAAGCCTCGAGCTCGGCAAGAAGGGATGGCGATGCGTCAACCAGCCCGACCGTTGGATGACGGCTGAACTGAGGCCGTGCATCGACGAGGCTGAGCGCTGCGGCGGCGCTGGCGCGACGTCGTTCGACGTCGCCAATAGCGGCGGCAACGCGCGCATCGAGCACGTTCGCTCGAAAGGCTGACGTGGTGAGCACGGCGTGCGGACGCGCCGCTGCGATCAACTGCTCGACTTCGGCGAAATCGTTCGGCTTCGCTTCCAGCAGTACCTCGCCCAGCTTGAGGTGCACCTCTCCGGTGGTGCCGCTCAGGTTCGGAGACAGCTCCAAGACCCGGCGATACGCGGACTCGGCGCCCGCAAGGTCGCCCGTCGATCGAGAGATGTCCCCCAGGTGCTCGTGTGATGCCGCGACCTGAACTCGGTCCTCCCGATGGTCATCGACGACTCGGCGAAGCAGCGCCGTTGCGGCGTCCAATTGCCCGGTGTCGATGAGCGCCAATGCCTTGATCCGAAGGTACTGAGCGCGGTTGCGCACCTGTGCACGGCCAAGCCGAGTCTCGAAATCTTGTTGTGCGTCGCAGCTCCAATCATCCGATCGGAACCACTCGACCACGAACGCATGGTGCCCTCTCCAGTTCGGCGGCTGCAAAGTCCGGTCGACGTTCGACCCGCCCTGGAACGGCACTGACGCGCAGGCGTTCAGTCGAGTAGCGCAAGCAGAGCCGCGAGGCACGCAAGCACGACAGCGCTCCCGAGGATCTGCTTCCAACGCAACGCCATCCGCACGTAGACGCTCGTGTCGACGACTCCACCGCTCGACCGAAGACCTCGCTCTCGATGTCGCGGCAGCCACCACGGCAAACATCCGAGCGCGATGACAGCGAGGAATAGAACGAGCGAGAGTGCGATGAAGGCGCAGACGGCGGCCGCTTCGCTCACTGGCAGACAAGCGTACGTTCCGGGCGGCTGCCGGCGATGCGCCACACCTGTCCGATATCGCGCTCCCGGATCCGCCTCGACACCCGCCCATCGCGGCACTGATGTGATCGTCGGCCAGCGCGGAAACGTGCGGCGATCTACGCGGCCCTCGGGACAATTAGCCGGCCCTCCCGGCGTCATCCCAGAGGTCGACGAGGAGGGGGCCGAGGTGATGTCGCGCGAGGACGGTCGACGACTCGGGTGTGATGTGGATGCCGTCGGGCCGGTTGTAGGAGTCCGCTGTGATCGTGCCGGATTCGTGCATCTGTCGAAGATCGAGGATCGTGATCGGCAGGTCATCGGCGAGATCGGTAACGATGTCAGTGACGAGGTCCTGGCTGCCGTCGGTGTAGCTGACTTCGGGTTCGAGGCTTCCGTCGCGGTCGTTGTCGTTCAGGGTGACCGGTGGCCGAGTCCAGGTGATCGTCTCGACTCCGGCGTCGACGAGGTGTGAGACGAAGGTGCGGTAGTCGTGTCGGAGTCGGTCGGCGTAGGCCGGGTCGGTGGGGCGGAGCCAGGTGTCACCGTTGTCCCAGGAGCGGGTCCAGGTGTCGGCGAGGCTGATCATGATGACGACATGGTCCACGTGTGCGGCGAGGGCTGCTGGGAGCGCGACGTCGTGGAGGGCGGGGTAGTCGATCTGGAGGGCTGCGTCGAGGATCGGCACGTCGTAGCTTCCCTGTCGGACGATGCCGCATCCGCCGTGGGCGACGACGTGCAGGTCGACATCGACTGACCTGGCCCACTCGGTCAGCCCGGGTGCGAGTGCCACGGCGGTGGAGTCCCCGAAGAGAAGCGTCGTGCGCCCGTCCGTCTCGGTCGCAGCGTTGGCGGTGGGTTGGGCGGCGACCTCGACGGACTGCTGCGGGGCGGTGTTCGCCGCGGCGATCGTGCTTCGCGGTTCGTCGGACGCGACGTCGTGCTTCTGCTCAGTGGTGGCGGTGATGTTGGCCGAGTTCGGCGGTGTGGGGGGTTTGGAGTTGACGACGAGTGTGGCGGCGACGATTGCTGCGGGTGCGCCGAGCGCAAGCAGGACAGTCATCCACGGTCGGTGGGTGTCGGTGCGGAGTGGTTGCTCGATCCAGCGCAGTGAGATCGCTGCGAGCACGAATGAGATTGACCATCCGATGAGGTCGTGGGCAATGCCGGGTCGGCTGGGTAGGTGGTGGTCGACGATCAGGAAGACTGGCCAGTGGAACAGGTAGAGCGCGTAGCTGCGTCGGCCGATCCAGACGAGCGGACCGCTTCCGAGGAGTCGCCCGATCGGTGATCGCGCGGTGAGCGTCGCAAGCAAGAGTGCGCAGACGATTGCGAAGATTGGGAGCTGGCCGGTGTAGGGCCAGCTGGACTCTGTGGCGTCGGCCGCGACGACGCAGACGACGACCACTGCCGCCAGCGCCGCAGTCGTGACGTCGCGTATCGCCGAGGCAGACGCGGCGGATGCCAACGGCCAGCGGTGCACGATCCAGCAACCGGCGACGACACCCACTGCGAGTTCGCCGGCGCGCGAGGCGGTGTGGAAGTACACGAGGTCGGTCGCCCCAGCGGCGGCGCCACATCGAGCGAACCACCACGATGCTGCGACCACGACGGCTCCGCCGACCGCAACTCGCGGAGCGACGGATCGCGTCCGGATGTGGGACCCCAGTTGCCGGTGCCGCCATGCGATCGCGACAACAGCCGCCGGGAGCAGCAGGTAGAACTGCTCCTCGATGGCCAGGGACCAGAAGTGGTCGGTCAGCCCGGGACGATCGAAGGCGTCGAGGTAGCTCCGATCGGACTGCAGCTCGAACCAGTTGCGGGCGTGCAGCGCAGCCCAGCGGATCGCTTCGGGTTCGCGATCACCTCCGATCCCCCACACCCGCCACGCCGCAAGCGAACCAGCCAGCGTGACGGTTGCGGCGGGGACGAGCCGCCAGACACGTCGCCCGAGAAAGCGCGCCACCTCGATGGACGACGTTGAACAAGTGAGGAGGATCTGAGTGATGAGGAAGCCCGAGAGGACGAAGAAGACCGAGACACCGAGGTAGCCGCCGTCGAACGGCTCACCCCAGCCGCTGTGGAACCCGAGCACGGCCAGCACCGCGACAGCTCGGATCCCGTCGAGCTCGGGCCGATACGCAAGACGCGTCGACCCGTCGGCCGACGACCGCCAAGCAGGACTGCGCCGAGCGGTGGCGGGCGACGTGGGTGAGCGCAC
Source organism: Actinomycetota bacterium (assembly GCA_039185545.1). Classification (GTDB taxonomy): domain Bacteria; phylum Actinomycetota; class Acidimicrobiia; order Acidimicrobiales; family Ilumatobacteraceae; genus Ilumatobacter_A. The sequence goes on along the minus strand of JBCDAK010000027.1, from coordinate 917 downwards.
CTCCAGAAACGCACGAACCCAAAGGTCCTCCGGGTTCTTGCTGTCGTACTGCGAAAAGGGACGCGTCTGGTTGGCCCTTACGCTATTATCCCGGAACAGCACGTTTCTATGCAGGTTGTTGGCGCCCTCTGTCGTGTATTCGTATCCAATAATGGCTGAAAACACGCCGGGCTCATTAAAGCTGTCGGCGAGTTTGGTGTACTTCTCCCACGCGTGCTTGATTGCCTTTGGGTTGTTGATTGGCGGCTCATCCCCTGACAAAGACGCGACGATTTCCATGGCTGTTGAGAATGCCAGGTCTGGGTCACCTGCTGTGAGGGATTCGTACCATTCCTTGCCTTGTGCCGAGGCCAACACCTGTGCGTCGCCCGCCAAAAGCTGCGGCATCAGGCCGTACATTTCCGCGTGATCGGACACCACGATCCAATCGAGCGGGCGTGACAGCTTGGCGCGCAATCCATGGGTCGTTGTCACTTCCTCACCACGGGCAAACCGAAAGGCCTGTTCCTGCGTCAGACGCGTCATTGTCCCGGCATCGACGGAGACGGATGTATGGAGGTGCGAGTCTCCCCACAGAGGTCTCTGCGGAAAGTTTCGGCCCGCATATGGCGAGAACGCGTCTGGGGCCAAGACGACCTCCGTGTTCTCTTGCTCTGTTTGAAACTCCTGAGCGAAGCCTGTCGAAGCGAGCGCCAGGGATGTTCCCAGCACGAGCCCTTTGAGGCCCGAGACACAAACACAATCTAAGAGTGGAAACGAGTGCGGCATGTCTATCCTCCTGAGCGACTAAAGAGCGTGTTTAGCTTAATCTTTATGCAGTTGAGTTGCCTATAATTATTTTTCTTTATATTTTCAATGTTTTAACTGATGGCACGTTGATCAAAAATGGGCTTCCTTGGCACCTGGAGCTCGCTTGG